>CAYNTE010000202.1:0-4351 GCA_964399615.1 uncultured Thermomicrobiales bacterium | reverse complement strand
GCAACAGTTCACGATTTCCTGAGAGATCCTTCGACAGGCTCAGGATGACAGGGGGATGTGGTCTTCTGGATCGGGACCATGAGAACTCACGACGATCTCCCGAGAGATCCTTCGACAGGCTCAGGATGACATGGGGGAGAGGTCGTTCAAGTGGGGACGATGAGAAGGTGGGGCATTGAGGCGCGCCAGCATTACGCCAGCGGCGCGCCTCTACATGGTTGGGATGCTCACTTGTCCAACCTATTCAGCACACTCAGCCGGAGGCGCGCCTCAACACGGTTGGGATGTTCTCACCCGGATCCCGGGTACCGGATCCCGGACCCCGATTCCCGATTCCCGCCCCTCACACCTGCTTCGGTGGGAACGTGCCGGCTCGCTCGTTCTTCTCCAGCAGTCCTTCATCGGCGAGTTGCTGGCGGACGGCGTCGAGATCGCGGCGCTTGGCCGGGAAGTCGTCGTCGTTGGCGATCGTCGCCGCCAAACGGGCCACCAGTGCTGCCGACATCTGCAGACCACGCGGGTGGATCTTGTCGAACGTATCCGCCTCGGTATGTCCCCAACCACGGCCGATCATGCCCGCTGTTGAATCGGTCGAGTTCAGCGTTCCATTGGGCACTCCGCGCACCGCGAAGGGGAAGTGATCGGAGTGGCTATTGAGCTGGTTGATGATCGTGAAATCGTAGTGGTTATCTTTCGACCATTGCGCAAAATAATCGGCCAGCTCATCCCAGCCCGAGAGTACCAGGCGCTCGCTGCCACCGCGTCCACGGCCCGCGCCATCGAGATTCATCACAAAGCGGAATGCGTTGGGGTCGTGGCTGGCCGCATGGTGCCAGGCGCCGTGTAGACCCAGCTCCTCCGACCCGAAGCAGATCACGCGCACCGTGCGCTTGAGCTGACCACTCAATGCTGCCAGCGCCCGACCGGCTTCCAGACCCGTGACCGCCCCCGCTCCGTCGTCACCGGCAGCCTGAGAAATATCGTGGCCATCGAAGTGGCCGCCGATAAGGACGATCTCTTCAGGATGCTCGGATCCCGGGATGTCGCCGATGACGTTGCGGCTGACTGAATCGAAGGTGCGGTTCTCCAGCTCGATATGCACCTTGGCCTCACCACGCTTCATCAAGCGCAAGATCATCGAGCCGGACTCGAACGAGACGCCAATCGCGGGGATCGGCGCTTCCCGGCCCTTGGCCGATGGGTCATCGGGATCGTTGCCGGGGATCGAGCCGGTGATGCGCAGCAGTCCTGGATTCTGGTTGATATAGATGTAACCGACAGCGCCAGCCTCGACCGCCCACATGTACTTGTCGATGCGGTGGCTGCCGCGCTCGCCGGGGCGGTTCGTCTCGGCTGCCGAGATTACGACGTTGCCCTTGACGGCGTCGCCCAGGCGATCGAAATCGTCCTTCTCACCGTCGCCGACATGCACCAGCTTGGCGGTCAAATCCGCGGCCGGGGCGTAGGGCAAGGCGATGCACGAGAACTCCCGCTCGACTGGCTCCAGCAACGTCAGCTTGGCACTGCCACGCTCCCAGCTCGCCATCGGGAACTCCTCGATATGGACATTTTGGAGACCAGCGTCGCGCATCTTCTGGGCCAGGAACTCAGCACCTGCCCGCTCTGATTCAGAGCCACCGAAGCGATTGCCGATGTCGTCACAAAGCTCGCGCAAGGTGTCATAGGCATAGTTCGAGGTCCAGACTGTTGCCAGGATCTCCTTATCAAGCTTGAGTTGCTCAGCCTCTGTCACGGGGCCCACTCCTTCGTACCAATCGTGCGGTTCCAACTTCGACGCTGTGCATCGTAGCACGGGGCGGGGAGCGGGAGCCGGTGTCCGGGAATCGGACGGGGCAAACACAGCCATGGATAGCGGGCATCTGTCTCACTCATTCAGTCACTAGATCATCGTGCTATTGTATAAGCCAGTGTCCTGGAATTCGCTGAATGGGAATGGGTGGAGCTATGCGTCTCTTACGTGTCGGTGGGGCGAGCCTGTTGCTCGGTCTGCTCGTCCTTGCCGCTGGTTTGGTGCCCAGGCCTGCTCTGGCTGCCGATGTCGTTGTTGATGGTGTGGCCTACACCTGCGATCGAGATGGCCTGGCTCAGGCAGTTGTCGCAACCAGCCCGGGGGGAACGATCACCTTCGACTGTGATGATCCGCTGATCAATTTTTACAGTGGTGATCTGATCACGATCCCGGCAGGCAGCAACCTGACCATCGACGGCAGCAACGGCGGTCGTGATCAGATCGTCATCGATGGCAACGACGAGACCAACTTCTTGCAAATTGCGGACGGTGCAGAACTGACGGTTCGGCAGCTGACATTTCAGCATGGAAATATGACAGGCAACCCCGGTGGCGGAGCGATCATAAACTTTGGCACCTTGACTGTCGATCAAAGTGCTTTTGTGTCGAACAATGTCACTCACGCAACGGGCGGCGGCGCGATCTTCAGCCTCGGCACGCTGACGGTCGATCGCAGCACCTTTACGTCAAATACAACGCGTGATGAATTTTGGGGCGGTGGTGCCATCTATAGTGAAGGTCCGCTTTCGGTTGATCGGAGCACGTTCACCTCGAACTCTGCGTCATCTATTGGTGGTGCTTTTGCCTCCTATTTTTTCGAGACAGTGACGGTTAGCCGGAGCACCTTCATATCCAACTCAGCGGAGTGGGGAGGAGCAATTCACCACTTCCCCGACGCCATGAAGGTATCGCAGAGTACTTTCATTGGTAATGTAGCAAGCGAGTCCGGCGGCGCAATCGACAGCTTCGGGCTTGGTGTATCGGGCTCCGATCTTGCGCTGACAGTCAGCCAGAGTAGCTTCATCAACAACGCAGCACGTGATGGCGGTGCGATTCATGCTGAAGTAGGCATGGTGGAAATCGCCGCGTCCACATTCAGCGGCAACACTGCGACTGATGAGGGCTCGACCATCAACGTGAACCATATTGCGAGTGTTACATTGCGGTGGTCGACTATTGTCCAGCCTTCTGGTGATATTCCCCCAGCTCTCGAAACGTCCAGCCCAGTAGTACTCAACGGTGTCATTCTTGGTGGAGATGGCACCCACTGCGGCACCGAGGGTAGTCGCGGCGAGTTCACCGCCAGCTACACCCTCTCCAACGACGATAGCTGTGGATTGACCGCGGGAAGCCACTCGCAGGAGAACGTCGCCGATCTCGGCCTTGGTCCACTCTGGAGCACGCAAGTCGATGGCGTCACCCAGTACTACTACCCACTGCTCGATGGCAGCCCTGCCCTCGATGGCGGACCGGCCAGCTGCGATACCGATCTCATCGAAGACACCGACCCTGACCAGCTCGGCAACCCGCGGCCTGTCAATGGCCTCTGCGATATCGGCGCGATCGAAGGCTTCATCCTCTACCCCACAACCCTCTGTGCCGACCAGTGGAATGGTGCGGTGCGGATGGTCGACAACTGCAACCGGAGCGAGACCCGCATCGCCCTGCCTGAGGATGCGCCGATCACGCTGTGCGTCAACTCATGGAACGGCAGCGCCCGCGTTGCCACCAGTTGCAGCCGCAGCGAACAGACCGTGACAGCCATCGGCGATCACTCCGTGTCTATCTGCGTCAATCCCTGGAACGGCACGCTGCGTGTCAGCGATCAATGCAGCCGCTCGGAGCGTGCGAGGTTGTTGTAGGGAAGTCGGGGATTTCGGGTTCCGGTGCCCGGGAACCGGGGTTCGGTTGAGGACTGGCAACGACTGCCATCGTCCGTTCTCAGACGACCACGTCCTATGTCATCCAGAGTCCTTCGACTGCGCTCAGGACAGGCTCCGCGCAGCGGAGTCGAAGGATCTCTCACCGGGATTGACAACTAAAATCAGTGTCCCGTTGCTTTCACGCTCTCCTGAGAGATCCTTCGACAAGCTCAGGATGACAGGGGGGCGTGGTCCTCTCAATGGGACGACGAGAGGTGCGGACGATCTTCCGGAGAGGTAACACCTGTTTCTCCGGAGAGGTAACAACGCCTGCCATCATCCCCGCCACACGACTACACCCAATGTCATCCTGAGCGAAGCGCAGCGGAGTCGAAGGATCTCTCACCCTGACTAGCAATCATGACCAACGTACCCCTGCAATTCGCGATCTCCTGAGAGATCCTTCGACAGGCTCAGGATGACAACGTACGCGGTCTCTTAAGGCGGACGACGGCAGTGGTTGTCGGTCCTTCCTGTTCCCAGCCAAACTCCGGACACCAGGCCCCGACTCCCGACTCCCACCCGGCCCCCGGTTCCCGGGCACCGGTTCCCGATCCTCCCGATCCCCCTTGCAATCTTGCGTACGGCCGCTATACTTGATAATCATTCTCATGTAGGA
>CAYNTE010000201.1:2603-4373 GCA_964399615.1 uncultured Thermomicrobiales bacterium | reverse complement strand
TCCGATGACTACACCTACTTGCTTTACAACGTCGAGTAACTAGAACGACGGACGTTGAAGCAAGCCTCAGCAGACGGTGTAGACGAAGATTTGGTTGAAGACTTCGGGTTCGCCGAGGGGGAGGGTCTGGAAGGGGTCAGTCATTTCGACCAGTTGCCATCTGCCGGCTTCTTCGAGCCCCTCTTGCTTCTCCTTGAAGCCACCTTCGGCATAGAGATCGGCACGGACGCCGAAGAGGATCTTGCCACCGGGCTTCGTCACACGAATCAGCTCATCGAATCCTGAAGCAGGAGCGTGTCCCTTGGTGAAGGTGCCGATCGATACCGTCGCAGCGAACTGATCATCCTCGAAGCCAAGCGGCTCGCCGAGAATCATCTGGTGCAGCGAGTCATAGATCTCCTTCTTCGCCGCAACATCCAGCATGCCTTGCGAGAGATCGATCCCGACCAAATCCGAATAGCCCAGCACGTTCAGCAGTTCGCCAGCGATTCCCGTGCCAACCCCAGCGTCGAGTATCGGGCCCGCGTCAGGTTCCAGGTGCCGCCCCGCATAGCCGGTCATGATGGCCGGCATCTTGTAGCCGAAGCTCATCAGATCATTGTCATATTCCTCGGCCCAGAGATCGTATCCCTCGGCCAGCTCTTCATAATTCTTCGCGTTGTAGACCTTGTCGAGCCACTCTGCATTCTTCGCAGACGCCAAAACGTCTCCTCTCCTTCGGAACGAGTTGGATACATCAGCTCCAAAAACACTATCACGCCCGCCAGCCCCCGCCGCTCAACAATCCCATCCGCTGCAAACCCATGAATTGACAGCAGGGTCACGTCGCTCTACGCTGATCTCGCAAATTTCTCTGGAGGAATCGCATATCAAAGACCGTTGAGGGAGGTCTCACATGACGTGGCCGAACAACGGTATCGCCCACCGACCCGCCGTCACCGGCCGCCGCGGCGCCGTGGCATCGGCCCACCCACTCTCGACTCTGGCCGGCCTCAACATCCTGCAGCAAGGTGGAAACGCCATCGACGCCGCCATCGCCGTGGCCTCAACGCTCAACGTCGTCGAGCCATACATGTCCGGCGCGGCAGGCGTCGGCTACATGGTTATCAAGACACCCGGCCAGAGCGAGCCGGTCGTTCTCGACTACACCGGCCGCGCCCCCGCCGCCGCCTCACCCGATCGCTATCCCGATGACGAAAGCAAGCGCGCTGGCATCCTCTCGCCACTCGTCCCCGGGGCGCTGGGTGGCTGGCTGATGGCCCTCGAACGCTTCGGCACGCTCGACCGCGCAACCGTCTTTGAATCCGCCATCGAACACGCCGAGCACGGCTACCCCGTCACCATCAACAACCACAATGTCATGCGTCTCGTGCGCGACCGTCTCCGCCAGTGGCCAACATCGTCCGAGGCCTATCTCCACAACGGCGAGACACCGCTGCCAGGCAATATCCTGAAGCAACCCAAACTCGCGGCCACCTTCAGAACTATCGTCGATGGCGGCACCGAAGCCTTCTACCACGGACCCATCGCCAAGGAGATCGCGCGCTTCTCACAGGAGAACGGTGGGCTCATCACCGAAGACGACCTCGCTACCTATGAGCCCAGCTGGCAGCGCCCGATCTCGACCACCTACCGCGGCTACCAGATCTACTGCCCGCCACTCCCCTGCAGCGGCGTGCAGTATCTCCAGACGCTCAATATCGTCGAAGGCTTCGATATGGCAGCGATGGGGCAGAACTCTGCTGACTACATCCACCATCTGGCCGAGGC
>CAYNTE010000201.1:0-2503 GCA_964399615.1 uncultured Thermomicrobiales bacterium | reverse complement strand
CTGGCGCTCAACAACTTCGCCAACTGGTTCGATCTCGACCCCGCAAGCCCCAACGTCATCGCCCCCAACAAGAAGGTCGAGATGTGTCTCGCGCCCTCACAGATCTGGCGCGATGGTCAGCTGGCGATGATGGTCGGCACGCCTGGCTCGTTCGGCATCATGGAGACCACGCCGCAGATGATGATGAACCTCATCGACTTCGGCTACAGCATCCAGGCCGCCATCGAAGCGCCCCGCTTCCGCACCGCCACCGGCGTCGAGCTCCCCATCGAGGGCCGCATCGACCCCGGCGTCGCCCAGCAGCTCCAGCAACGCGGCCACGATGTGCAATTGATCGATGATTGGACTGCCTTCGTCGGCGGTGGTCAGGGCATCCTGATCGACCCCGACAGCGGCGCATTCTACGGCGGAGCAGACCCCCGTCGCGACGGCTATGCCCTGGCCTACTAGGCGTAAAACTCGGGCGACTTCTTCAGCGTCTGCCACTGCTGCGGGTCGTGCCCGAAGAGCAACATGGCGTTGCGCTCTTCAGCCAACGCCTGCAATCTCTGGGCACTGGCCCGTGCCGCGTCCGGATCGCGATAGGCGCCCCAGGCATTTTTCTCAAACGTATCGCGGGTGTAGATCGCGTCCACGCCGATGATCACCGTCCCGGTCTCCGGCAGATCGACCACCACCGACATATGCCCCGGCACGTGTCCCGGCGTCTTCAATAGCTGCAACCCCGTCGCAAGCTCCAGATCACCTTCAATAATCCGCCAATTCAACCCCGGCACGTCGTAGGTCTCACGCGGGAACGGCGCATCCGGCCGCATGATGTCGTCATAACAGTCACGCTGCACCACGATCTCGCTCTGCGTAAACTCCCGGGTGTTGCCGCCGTGGTCGAAGTGGAAATGCGTCGCCACCAGCACATCGATATCTCCCGGTGTCAGGCCCAGCTCCGCCAGACGGCTGACCACATCCTCGCCCTGCTGCATCCGGATCTTGAAGACCTCGCCGAACGACGACCCCTCGAATGCCGCCTCTGGATCGTGAATGTAAGTCTTGTCAATGCCGGTATCGACAAGCACATTGCGCCCATCGTCTGTCTGGATCAGATAGCCAGGGATCGGGATCGTAATCCAGACTCCATCATCAACCCCCGGCGTCAGCACCCGGCCCTTGTCCGTATACCCATCACCTAAATGCAGCACATAGAGTCGCATCGCTAGCTCTCCAATCCATAAACCTCACGCGCTTGCGATTCGGTGATGATGCCGTCCTCCAGATCACGGGCCACCTGCGCGCGGTCTCGTTCCTCGGCAGGTCCGTAGCCTCCCGAGCCGGCCGTGACGACCCTGAGCACATCTCCTGCTTGCAGCAGCGTCGGCAAACTATCCAGCGCTTGTCCATCGCGCCACAGCTCGATGCTCGACTTGCCACCTTCACAGCCACCAGCCAGACCCCACGGCGCGCTCTTGACCCGGCTCACCGAACCCCGCAAGGCAGCCTCATGATCGAGCACCCGAATATCGCGCCGGATCCCCATCCCACCGCGCCAGCGACCCGCTCCCCCAGAGCCAGGCACCAGCTCATAGCGCTCGACCATCAACGGGTGCTCCTGCTCCAGGCTCTCGACCGGCAGGTTGCTGGTGTTGGTGATGTGCGTCTGCACCCCATCGAGGCCATCCTTGGTGGCGCGCGCACCGAACCCACCACCCAAGGTCTCCAGATAGCTGTAGTAGCGGTTGGTCCGTGGATCGACACCGGAGAACGTGATGCTGGTGTTGGCGCCGGTGCACGCGGCGATAACCTTTTCAGGGGCGGCCTGTGCCAGCGCCCCGAGAATCAGATCGACCACCCGCTGGCAGGTCTGCGTCCGCCCGTTGATCGCCGCCGGTTCGCTGCAGTTCAGAATCGTGCCAGGGTCGGCAATGACGTGGATCGGCCGGTACATCCCGGCATTCGGCAGGATCGTCGGGTCGACTACGATCTTGACGCCGTAGTAGCTCGTCGCCAGCAGCGCCGTCCAGACCATGTTCAGCCCTGCTCGCACCTGCGGCGGGTTACCCCGAAAATCCAGCTCGATCTCGTCGTCGCGAACCTCGATTCTGATCTTGAACACCAGCTCGTCGATGTCCATCTCGTTGCAATCGAAGCGGTCCTCGAAGCAATAGACACCATTCGGCAGTTGCGCAATTCCCGCTCGCGTCTGGCGCTCGGCGTAATCAAGCAGCGCATCACCCGCCGCCGCAACCACCGCGCTGCCATACTTCTCATGCAGCCGCTGCACCCGCCGTATGCCAAGCTGATTCGCCGCAAACTGCGCCCGCAGATCGCCCAACCGCTCGTGCGGCACCTGGCAATTCAGCAGAATGAACTCCAGCACGTCCTCACGCAGCTCACCACCATCAAAGATCTTGACTGGCGGAATCCGCAGCCCCTCCTGATAGATGTGCGCGTGGCCGCGATCGACGAAATCGGCGTGATGCGAGAGGTTCGCCACGAAGGCAACGATCTT
>CAYNTE010000200.1:2586-4427 GCA_964399615.1 uncultured Thermomicrobiales bacterium | reverse complement strand
CGCGCCACGTGCTCGAAATCCTTGTTCGACTCCTTCACCCCGATGATGTTGCTGCACTCCCGCGCCAGCCGCATCGTCGTTTCCGGCTCCAGATTCGCCCCACCACGGCCCGGGATGTTGTAGAGCATCACCGGCAGACTCGTTGCCTCCGCCAGCGCCTTGAAATGCTGGAACAGTCCCTCCTGGGAAGGCTTCACATAGTACGGAACGATCAAGACCGCCGCGTCCGCGCCTGCCTCCTCGGCAAACTTCGTCAGCGCCATCGCTTCATCGAAATGCACACCGCCTGTCCCAGCTAGCACCGGGATCCGGCCGGCGCTGGCGTCAATCGCAAGCTCGATGATCTGCTTACGCTCATCAAACGAGAGCATCGCTGGCTCACCCGTGGTGCCCGTGATCGTCAAGCCATGCGAGCCAGATTCGATGTGCCACTCCACCAGACCACGAAACGCCTCTTCATCAATGACACCGTCACGGTACGGCGTCACCAGCGGAACGAGTGAACCTCGCAACATCTTTGCCTACGCCTCTCACGTAGAATCGTTCTCGGGTTGTGCTTTGCATTGTAGGACAGCCCCGCATTCGCACCAACTGCGCAAGATGCAGTAATCCCCGCAGTGACTGGAGCTGCCGTTGCCGCGCCACATCCTCATCGTCTCCCCCTTCCTCCCCTGGCCCGCCGATTTCGGTGGCGCACAGCGCGTCTACCACCTCGCTGCCGGCCTCACCGAGCACGCCGACGTCACCATCATCGCCCCCATCAGTGCCGACCAGTTCGACGACGCCCGGCAACTCGGCCAGCAGTTCGATCTCACCCTCGTGCCCGCTGGCCAGACCGCCCGCCAGGCAGCCGGACCAGCCAAACGCATCCAGCAACTGCGCGCCATCGCCACCGGCCAGCCATCCATCGCCCGCTCCTACCCCATCCAGGCCGTCCACGATGCCATCGAGCGCAACCTCCGCATCAAACCCATCGATCTCATCCAGGTCGAATTCCCGCAGATGATGCTCGCGCTGCCCGCTCACCGTCCGCCCGTCGTCCTCGATGCCCACAACATCGAGCACCTCCTCATCCGCCGCGTCGCGCAAACGACCCCATCCACTTCCCAGGAAATCTTCAATCGCCTGGACTGGCGGCCTCTCCGCCGTCTCGAACACCGCGCCTGGCGCACCGCCGACCTCACCATCGCCACTTCCCACACCGACGCCAAAATCATCGAGCAAATCACCCAAACCCCCACCCCCACCATCCCCAACGGCGTCGACCTCCAGCGCTTCGCCGGGCATCGGGGTTCGGGAACCGGAAACCGGGAACCGGACCCCGACATCCCCGATGTCTTATTTGTCGCCGCCATGCGCCACCAACCCAACGCCGACGGCGCGATCTGGCTAGCCCGCAGCGTCTTTCCTCTCGTCCAGCGGCAGATCCCCAACGCCAGACTCACCCTCGCCGGCGTCGATCCCCCATCTGCCGTGCGTGCCCTCAGCAGTCCCGCCATTGAGGTCACCGGCCGCGTCGATGACGTTCTGCCCTATCTGCAGCGCTCCTCCGCCGTTGCCGTCCCGCTCTTCGCTGGCAGCGGCACCCGCCTGAAGATCCTCGAAGCTATGGCCGCCGGCCGCCCCGTCGTCAGCACGAGCATCGGTGCAGAAGGCATCGAAGCACCACCGGGCGAAGCGATCCTGATTGCCGATGATCCGGAAATCTTCGCTCAATCTCTTATCGCATTAATTACGAATCGTGAGTCAGCAGCCCGCATCGCCACCGCCGCCCGCGCCTTCGTCGAGGCCCAGCATGGCTGGCCATCCATCGTCGACCGGCTCGTTGTGGAGCACGATGC
>CAYNTE010000200.1:0-2486 GCA_964399615.1 uncultured Thermomicrobiales bacterium | reverse complement strand
ACAGACAATTCTCACTGACAGACGCCTATCCTGCGTGTTAGGCTAGACAGGTTCGTGATTGCAAAGGGCGGTGCCTGCGATCGCGGGAGCTTGACTCGCCGTCGATCGATCATTCGCGTATTTCTGGGGTATCCAGCAGTCACGAATCAGCCTCGGACACCTGGCCAAACTGGTGTTACAGCTGCCGTCCTCTCAAAGCCCTTGATTCATACACAGCGTTACATGGCAACCGGCACGCTGCCCATCTCGGCCCACCTTCGATGTTGCCAGCGATGTTCGCTGACCATCTGCCTGCCTTGCCATGTGATGAATCCCGAATATGAGGAGGTACTGCCTCGTGCAACGACACGTCATTCGACAGCTGCTCATCCTTGGCTGTCTCGTTATGCTGGTCCCCGCCGTCTTAGCAGCTTGCGGTGGCGACGATGACGACGATACCGGCGATTCCGGGTCCACCACGACCGAGGTCGCTGAATCAACCGAGCAAGCAACTGAAGACGAAACTGCGTCAGCTACTGAAGAAACGACCGACGAAGCCACCGAGCCAGCCGATGGCACCTCCACCGGCACTGAAGGCACTGCCACCGAAGCCGGTGGCACCGAGACCGGGGGCCAAACCGGCGGCGATATGACCGCCGAAAATACCTGGGAAGGTCCCATCGTCTTTGCCGATTTCAATTGGACGAGCGCCGTCGTCCACAATCGCATCGCCCAGTACATCATCGAGCATGGCTTCGATTATGAGACAGACAGCACCTTCGGGGACTCCATCCCCCTCATCCAGGGCATGATGGGCGGTGACATCCAGGTAGCTATGGAAATCTGGATCGATAACTATCAGGAGATCTGGGACACTGCGCTTGAAGAAGGAACACTCGTCGACCTGGGCACCAACTACCCCGAGTCCAGCCAGGGCTGGTACATCCCGACCTATATGATCGAGGGCGACGAAGAGCGCGGTATCGAGCCGATGGCCCCGGACCTCAAGTCCGTCATGGACCTACCGGAGTACAAAGACCTCTTCGAAGATCCCGCCAATCCAGACAAAGGACGTTTCTACAGTGGAGTCCCCGGCTGGCAGATCACCGAGATCATCGACGTGAAGTTTGAGTCCTATGGTCTCAACGAGTCCTTCAACAACTTCCAGCCAGGCTCCGCCGCCGCCCTGTTCGCCTCATTGACCTCCGCCTACGAAACCGGCGATCCGTGGGTCGGCTACCTCTGGTCACCACACTGGGTCTTTGCCCAGATGGATATGACTGAACTTGAGCAGCCAGAATATACAAAAGAGTGCTGGGATGCCCTCATCGCGGCCATCCAACAGGGTGTCGACGATGCTCCAGACCAGGCCTGTGACGCTCCAAGCGTCGAGGTGAACGTCGCAGCCAACCCAGAGTTCGCCGAGCAGGCTCCGGGCATCGTTGCCTTTCTGGAGAACTACGAAACGACCGAAGAGCAGACCAATAACTTCCTGCTCTGGATGAGCGAGAACGAAGCGACAGAGGAAGAAACGGCCATCCACTTCCTCGACGAGCATCCGGATATCTGGACCTCGTGGGTTACCGACGAGATTGCCGGAAAGGTGCAAGAAGCACTCGATAGCGGTGCAGGGTTTGGTGATAGCTAACCGGGTCTCTCCTCAACGTCCGCAATCAGACCACGCCACCATCCAGGGTCAACGACAGTCGTCGATCGACCCGTTTTGGAGCACGACGCGTTGTTAAAGGAGGACGCATTGTAGCACCCACATTCTTCGAGGGAGCCTAGCGGCAAGATTTGCGGCATGCTCGACATCCCCTGTGAGCGATGATGGATCGCTCCCATTTATCTGTTGCGTAAGCTCAGAGATTATGTCTTACGCTCCTAGCAATAGCCAGACCATCAAAAATGCCGAGCATGGGTTGTTCACTGGCAACTCGGAGTCCATCGTGTTAGGCTATCTATGTTCGTGATCGTGCTGGGCGGTGTCTGCGGTCGCGGTGAATTTCACCTCGGCCGATAAAACGCAGTACTTCGGGGGTATCCCACGATCACGAACCAGCCTTCGGACACCAGGGCGAACCGGTGTTACAGCTGCCGTCCTCTAATGCCTCCGAGTAACCATATTCGCCACATGGCAATCGGCTCGCCCTACCCGGCGACGTTGGGTGCTGACAGGCCCGCTCCTGTTGACCTAAATGGCCATGCCCGGCGACACGTTGCAATCAAGAGGAGGTACCGTCTCGTGCAGAGACATTTCGTTCGACAGCTGCTGATCCTCGGCTGTCTCCTATTGCTGGTCCCCGCCGTCCTAACCGCTTGCGGTGGCGACGATGATGACGATTCCGGCGGCTCCAGCGCAACAACGACCGAAGTCTCCGAATCTACCTCGACCCAGGAAGAGACTGAAGAAGCCACGGAAGAAGCTACTGACGAAGAGTCGGCGACCGGCGAAGCCACAGATGAGGCAACAGACGAGGCCACCGACGAAGCCGATGGCACCGCCA
>CAYNTE010000199.1:0-4438 GCA_964399615.1 uncultured Thermomicrobiales bacterium | reverse complement strand
TTCAGGTAGCTCTCGGCGTCGTAGGACTGATTCCAGAGGTAGCGTCGCACGTCGACGGAGCCGAAGAAGTCGGAAGCTTCGATCTCGGCTGATTGGTCGGGGATGTCATCGGGTTGCGGCAGACGCAAGTTGGGCGGAGTCCCGGGCATGTACTGCTCGTAGTATCGCTGGGTGTCATGGAAAAACCCGTCGTATGCGGTGCCTCCGACATGCTCGTGGCGGAAGATCGCGAGCGAGCCGGTTGGCTTCAGAGCGCGATGAGACTGCTGGTAGCCTGCGGGTTGATCGAGCCAGTGGAATGATGTCGCGGCCATCACGAGGTCAAATGTCTGCGGCTCGATTGGTGCGGTCTCAAAGGGTCCGACGGTAATGTCGACCTTCGGGAAGGCGCTGAAGCGGTGCCGGAATTCGGCGGCGAGCTGGTTGCCGAGCTCTACTCCAAGAATCTGGAAGCCACGTTCGGCCAGCGGCATCGTCGCCTTCCCCGTGCCGGGACCGATCTCGAGGATACGGCCTCCGGCGGGGATAGCTGAGATCTCAATCAGATCGTCGAAGAGTTCGGCGGGATATCCAGGCCGTGCCTGGTCGTACCAGCTGGCGGACTGGTTGAAGATCTCTCGTAATCTGGACTCGCTCATTTTCCGCTGAGCCGGGCGACGACGGGAGCCAGGGCTTCCATCTGGTGGCCACGGAAGGTCCAGTAGCTCAGGCCGAATCGTTCGCGGCGCTCCTCGATGGTTTCGATTATCTGGTCGATGGTGCCGATGAGGGCACAGGGACAGTCGAGCGCCTCGTCGGTGGTCATCTCCCAGCGCTCGCCGAGCTCTGCTGCGGCCTGCTGGCGATCATCGGTGATGTTGAGGTGCTGGAGCAGCATGTTGAGCTCGATCTGATCGAACCGGTCGCCAGCTTTTTCGCGAATGCGGTCGAGTGAGACTTCCATTGCATCGGCGCTCATGTCGGGGCGCCCCGGACCACCGAGACCGGGCGGCATGACGCTGATGATGTCTGCTTCACGCGCAGCGAACGAGAGCATTCTGGGCATTCCGGCACCGATGAGGATCGGTGGGTGCGGCTGCTGGACGGGCTTGGGGAAATTCACAAGATTTTCAATGTTGTAATGCTCGCTCTTGGCAGTGACGCTGTCTTCGGTAAAGAGGCGCTTGAGGATCGTGATGCTCTCTTCGAAGCGGTCGACGCGGACCTTGCCGGGGTCGAATGGGATGCCAGCGACGCGGTAGTCGGCCTCGTCCCAGCCTGCACCGATGCCGAGCTCGAAGCGTCCTCCGGAGAGCAGATCGATTGTGGCGATCTCGGATGCCATAAGTGCAGGCTCGCGGAAGTCGTTGGCGAGTGTCAGTGTGCCGACGCGCAGGGTACTGGTCACCTCGGCCGCTTGCATGAGGGCGACCATCGGGGCGAGCAGCCCTTGGCCGATGTGGTCGGGCATGACGAAGGTGTCGTAGCCGAATGCTTCGGCTTTCCTTGCCTGCTCTCGCCAATCCTCGGCTGATTCTGCCCGATGGGTCTGGACTGCAAACCGGAAAGGTCGCTTGGAGCTCATCGATATCCCAATCCTTCACGATCAATACGTGCCGGCGCTGATCTCGCCATTTCCGGATCACAGGGTAGCAAGTTCACGCTCAATTGCGATCAGGGCTGTTGTGACGAGTGAGCTGTCTGGGTCCCGGCTACGGGCGCGTGCGAGGGTACGCGCGGCGTTCAAGAGGCTCCAGATTGAGATTTGCTGCTGGTAGTCATCGGGCAGTGGAGTGATCCCGGTCCAACCATCAATGAGCCAGGGCAGTGTCGGATAGGGCAATTGCTCCATCTCGTGCAACTTGTAGTGGGCCAGATCGTAGATGGCAGGCATGCCGCGGATCTCGCCGAAGTCGATGATGCCGGTATATTGGCCATCGTTGAAGTAGACGTGCGTTATGTCCAGGTCACCGTGGGCAAGCTGGCTATCTGAAGCATGCGAGAGACGGTGTTGGACGGTTCGCAACTGATCAGAGCTCAGAAACTCCTCAAGATACGAGGCATAATCTCGCTCGATCAGGGTATTCAAGCTAGCATCATCAGCACGCAGATGATTGGGGATGGCGGCCATGTCCCGACTGATCCATCCCCAACCGGCAACCGGGATGGAATTGATGCGGGCCAGATCTCGACCGGCCTCGCGGAGCACGGCACGCACGATGTCCGGAGATGTGCAGTGGTGGAGCGGCTGGCCCGGGATCTCGGTCGTGAGCATGGTCGATCTGCCGACGAGCGGATGCACGGCCTCGTAATGCAAAACTTCTGGCGCGCGGACGCCAATGCCCCGGATTGCCTGATGGACTCGGACTTCAGGCGCGAAGGTTGACTCCTCTTCCGGCAGGACCCGCAGGTAGTAGGTTTCGCCAGATCTGACTACCCGGTAGACCCAAGTCGATACGCCGTCGTCGACGCGCTCGATGTGCGGCGGGAACCGGACCCCAAGAATCGATCTCAAGATTTCACGGATAACCTCGATTGACGGCGGTTGACTTTGGGTTTGTCGAGCTATGGCTTGAGCTCGATTTCGATGAAGACGAATTCGGCGTCGTTGATGTTGATGACGTCGTGCTCGGCGCCACGGTCGCCTGCGTAAGACTGGCCCGTGACGAGCTCGGATGTCGATTCACCGTCGGGCTTGATCAGCTTCAGACTGCCGGTCGTCATCGGGACGACGATGTAGTCGTACTCGTGGCGATGCCAGCCGGTGTGCGCACCGGGTGCGAAGCGCCACTCGGTGACGATGACGCGGTCGTTTTCCAGTTGCCGCGTTGCAACGGCTTCGGGCATATCGGATGTCTGCTGTGCCAAGGGTGTTCCTCCACGTTCATGATGCGGCCCACTGATTAGCGTCGATTGTAGGCGTGTTAGACTCTGCCTGCAGCGTTGCGCTTCCAAATGCATTCGGTCGAGTTGAAAGTTCCGGAGATGAGCACTGCATTCCCCTCACCTCTCATCGGTCGTGATCCAGAGCATGACCGGTTGCAGGCGGGGCTGCATCTGGCGGCCGGTGGACGCGGCCAGCTGATGCTGGTCAGCGGTGAAGCGGGCATCGGGAAGACCACATTGCTGCAACGGATTGGGGATGAAGCCAGCCAGCAGGGATTTCTCTACCTGACTGGTGGGTGCTACGATCCGGCCTCCGATCCACCCTATGGCGCCTGGTTAGAAGCGTTCGAGTATCTTCCCACGCACGATGACCTGACACCGCCAGCGCTGACCAGTCGTGAACAATCCGCAGCCGAGCGGGTCGGTGGTCCGCACAGCCTGCACCGGGAAGTACGTGAGTTTCTGCGGCAGCTCAGTATCCGGACGCCAGTGCTGTTACTGCTGGAGGATTTGCATTGGGCGGATCAGCCCACGCTGGATCTCCTGCGCCTGATCGGCCGGCAGGTCAGCAACCTGTCGTTGGTGATCGTGGGGAGTTACCGCGAGCCGCTGCACTCTGACTCATCACTCTATAAAGCGCTGCCGGATTTGGTGCGAGATTCGCGTGCCGAGCGCCTGATTCTACGCCGGCTGGTGACGTCGGATGTGCAGGAGCTGGTGCGCCATCAATACGAACTTGAAGACAGAGATGCACGACGTCTTGCGCGCCACGTGTGGAGCCTGACCGACGGCAATCCCCTCTTTGCGCGGGAGTATCTGCTCTCGCTGGAGGCAGAGCGGATTTTGGAGCGACGTGACGGCGCATGGCTGTTGCACGCGCTCCGAGCGCAACCGATTCCCCCGCTGGTGCAGCAGCTCATCCTCGGACGGCTGGTGGATGTGCCGCACGATGTCGTTCGGGCGATCCAGCTAGCGGCGGTAGTTGGCGATGAAGTGGAACTCGATGTCTGGGAAGCGCTGCTCGGTGAGGTGGCTACACTCTCGGCTGCCATCGAAAGCGCACGCAGGCTGGACATTTTGCGCGAGCGGCCGTTGAGCCCAGGCAAGCTGGTCTTCAATCACGCACTCACGCGTGAGGCGATCTACGGTGCGATTCCGCTGACCGAGCGGCGAGAGATGCACGCCCGTATTGCAGCATACCTGGCAAAGCAGCCGCATAGCGAGCCGGCCATGCTCGCGCGGCATTTCGAGTTGAGTGGTCAAGGCCCGGTCGCGGTCGATTGGTTGCTAGAGGCTGCCAGGCGTGCCGCGGCGCTCTATGCACACGGAGCAGTGATCGCATTGCTGACGCGAGCCATCCAGCTCTCGGATGTGCCGATTCTGGAGGCGCACCGTCAGCGCGGGCTCGCCCAGCACCTCCACGGCAACTTCGACGCGGCACGTGAGGATTTGCTGCGAGCGCTGCAGCTCGGGCGAGCCGGACAAGATCAGCTTTCTGAGTGGCATGTGCTGCTGGACCTCGGTGAGCTCTGGTCGGAGCGCGATTATCGCGAGGCGGGCATCTACTACCAGC
>CAYNTE010000198.1:0-4484 GCA_964399615.1 uncultured Thermomicrobiales bacterium | reverse complement strand
ACCAAGAGCCGCCTCACCCTCATCCCCAACACCACAAACGAGATGACCACCGACCCCGACCTCGCCCTCAGCGCCTAACCATCGCGAAGGATCACGCGCTACACCACCACCGGGGACTTGACCCGAAGAGATCGTCGCCACCCCTTTGACTCGGCGCCCGCCGAGCACCCTCGGCGCGAGGAACGATCGTCCAGTGCACCGATGATCAAGCAGGTCCTCGTCCGACCAGGAGCCCGGGAGGACCAGTCACCGGCGAACTCACGTGCTGAACACATCGCGCACAGCGTCGATCTGTTCACCTTGAAGAACGACGACGCCGGCTTCGGCATTTTTTTCAAGTTGAGCGATCGTCGAACTCGATGGAATTGGTGGCCCCATTCCAGGCAGGGTCAAAATATAGGCGAGCACGAGCGTACTTGTCGGCAATTCCCATCGACTGGCCAACTCGGCAAGCCGGCGGATCTTCTTGAGATTCTCTGCCGTCAGGGCATCATCGAGGGCGCGTTCATCGAAGAGTCGGTCACCGGGCTGCACAGAGGTCAAATCAAGGTAACGATCCGTCAGTAGCCCCCGCGCGAGCGGTGAATACGGCACGAACGCGATCCCTTCTGTCATGCACCGTTCCAGAACCTCCGGTTCCGGCGTTTTGTTGAGCGGGTCGTAACGATTCTGCACAGCAATCGGTCGGACACGGCGAGAAAGTGCGCTCGCCACGTCGAGATAAGCATCCAATTGATCGACGTCGACGTTGGACACAGCGAGATAGTTGACCACGCCCTGGCGGATCAGGTCCTCAACCGCTTCCAAGCTTTCTTCGATAGGGACACGTTCATCGAAGCCGTGAAACCACAACAAATCGAGATAGTCCGTTTGCAGCCTGTCCAGAGATGCTTTTACCGATTGGGCGATCTGTAATCGCGATAGCCCAGAATGGTTTGGAGTTATCCCATCCATTCCACCGAAAGTCTTGGTAGCCACCACGACATCACGTCGCCGCTCCGGATGCTGACTGAGCCACGCTCCGATGATACGTTCCGAATTTCCGGACGCCGCATTGTACCGATTGGCCGTATCCCAGAACGTCACGCCAAGCTCTGTCGCGCGGTCGAGAATCGCCAGCGCCGCCTCAGGCCCCACCCGAGCACCGTCTCCAGTATCCGGATAACCATACTTCCACGTACCCAGCCCGATCGCCGATGCCCGCAACCCGCTGGCCCCGACGTATCGGAATGGCATCCCATGGTACTCATCGGCCCTAAATGGAACATCGCTTCGATCAGCCGCCATAACCAATCACATCACTTCCCATCGTTGTCGTCGCCGCTGCGACGGTCGCCCCCGCGCGCTGGCCCATTCTGACCGATTCACTGTCGTGGTGCCAGGCCAACCGATCCGCAGCTGGTGCCTGCCAACCCTAGAGACGACGCACGCGCTGCTCGAGGCCCTATGGCAGGCGGTATGGTGCCACTGATCAGGATTCGCTAACCGGTTGACCACCATTGTTGCTGATACTCCTCCCGGGCAGGCAGGTCCGGCGCCTCCTCGGCTGGGTGACTAGGCTCGCCGTGACAAGCATGGCCACGTGGGCTAGTATTCGACATAAAAACGATTCATATACACCTCACCGAGGCAAGCAGAGGTAGCGCGTCACGTCAACGCCTGCTCCGGGGAGACACGAATCGATACCCACCCTGATGATGATCCCGCACGGTCAGGAGCCGAGCATGAAGCACCTCACCGGCCCGTATCGGCTGGGAAAGCAGATCTACCGTAACTCACTGTCGGCGGACACTCATGTCGCGGACTTCCACCTCGAGGGACAAGCGGAGATCAGCTTCCCGAATGGCCGGATGCGCCTGGCCAACGCCTTGGACCCGGGCGAGGGCCAGCGTGCCAACTTCGTCTTGTGGTGTCCGGAAGAGTTCCCCGGTGACATCGCGGTGTCTTGGAACTTCTGGCCCATACATGAGCCCGGCTTGTGCATGCTCTTCTTCGCTGCTCGTGGCCGCGACGGCCAGGACATTCTTGATCCAGCCCTCAAGGAGCGTACCGGTGAGTACCACCAGTACCACCACGGTCAAATCAACGCGTTTCACGTCTCGTATTTCCGCCGCAAGCTGCGTGAGGAACGTGCCTTTCACACCTGCAACTTGCGAAAGAGTTACGGTTTCGATCTGGTCGCCACCGGCGCCGACCCGATTCCCGACGTCAACGACGCTGAGCCTCCGTACAGCCTCTTTCTGGTGAAGCTCGGCGCCCACATCTCGTTCTCGATCAACGGCCTGCGTATCTTCGACTGGCACGACAACGGCAAACGGTACGGGCCACTCCTTGGTGGCGGAAAGATCGGCTTCCGGCAGATGGCGCCGCTCGTCGCCGAGTACGACAACTTCGAGGTCTACGAGGTCGAGGAGGACTAACTGATCGTCACCGTCACAGTGGAACTCGGTGAGTCGCCGTGCCTGCCAGCCACTCCGTCTGACAACGCATCGAGCTGACCGCTATCGGTTATCGCTGACCGTGCACCGGCAGCTGCGCAGGTTGCGGTTCAGAAAACGTTTCGCCTCGAACTCTTGACCAACCGAGTAGGTAAGGGCACCCTCGTCAGCATGAATTGAAACCTTCCAACAACGGGGCGACCTAGCATGGAGGTTGACATGAATTCGTTCAGAAAAACCCTGCCAGAACTCAGCCGACGTAGTGTGCTGGTCGGCAGCGCCGGGTTGGCCACGGCCTGGCTCGCAGGGTGCGATCTATCGACGAACCCTGCCGGGTCGAACGACAATGCGAACAACAACAAGACCAAGGGCAAAGAAGCACCAGACTTGGCCAAACAGGTCGAGGCCGGCAAGCTCCCTCCGGTGGATGAACGCTTACCTGCGAAGCCACTGGTCATCGAGCCGATAACCGAAGTCGGCAGGTACGGCGGCACATGGAAGTCAGCCATCACTGGTCCGGCCGACATCGCCTGGATACGTAACACCATCGGCTACGACAATCTAGTTCGGTGGAATCAAGGTTGGGACGGCATAGAGCCGAACATCGCTGAGTCGTTCGAGTCAGACGAGACTGGCCGAGTGTATACGTTCGTACTCAGAGCCGGCATCAAATGGTCAGACGGCACGCCCTTCACCGCGGACGATCTGGTCTTCGCCTACGAAGACATCCTTTCGCACCAGGAGATTCCCTCGGCAGTACCCGGGCTTCTACCATACCTTGGCCTGTCAGGCCAGCCCGCCACGTTGGAGAAGCTCGACGAGCATACTGTGCGATTCACCTTCGCCGAACCCAAAGGTATCTTTCTCGACCAACTAGCGGATCCTGAGGGTTACCACATCACCGCATGTCCGCGACACTTTCTCGAACAGTTCCATCCGAAGTACAACCCAGATGTGGACAAGCTGGTCGACGAGGCGGGCGTCGGATCGTGGTTCGAACTCATGGAGCGCAAGCGCAACCTGTGGGACAGCCCGCAACTGCCAGTTCTCTTCGCCTGGCAAGCCACGACGCCGTTGTCCGACGGATCACGCGTCATCGCCACTCGCAATCCCTATTACTGGAAGACCGACCCGGAAGGTAGCCAGCTTCCATACATTGACGAAGTCACCTTCGACATCATCGAAGATGCCGAAGTGATGCTGCTACGAGCCTCCAATGGCGACATCAATTTCCACGGTCGGCACTTCAACACCGCGACTAATCGCCCGGTACTGGCTTCTCATCGAGACAAGGGTGGCTTCGATTTCTACGAGCTGATCCCCTCCGCCATGAACGAGATGGTCATCATGCTCAATTTGAACCACAAAAACATGGCAATCAGGCAGCTATTTCAGAACAAGGACTTCCGCATTGGTCTATCTCACGCAATCAATCGCCCAGAGATAATATCGGCCGCGTTCCAGCAGCAAGGCGAACCCTGGCAGGCTGCCCCCAAACGGGATTCTGTCTATTACGACGAAGAGTTCGCCCATCAGTACTTAGAGTACGATGTAGCCAAAGCCAATCAGCATCTCGACTTGGCCGGCCTGACCGAGCGCGACGGCAACGGCACACGGAAGCTGCCGAATGCGCAAAGTGTCGAGTTCACCGTTGAGATAGCGATCAACGGGCCGAATCCGACCTGGCCGGAGGCCATGGAACTGATCAAGGGCTACTGGGCGGAAGTGGGTGTCGGCATCAGGCTTAATAATCAAGATCGCTCAATTTGGTCGGCGCGCGTGGAAGCCAACGATCACGACGCAACAGTGTGGGTCGGCGCCGGAGGCATGGGAGACGAACTCTTCGGCGGCTACAATTACTTTCCGTTTCACCAGCTCGGGTCCCGCTGGGCGTTGCTGTGGGCGCGGTGGTATGGCACCCAAGGAAAGGAGGGCGAGGAGCCCACTGAACCGGCCAAGCGACAGCTGGAACTCTACGACCAGGTGCGGGCAACGATTAATCCCGACGCACGCCACTCCTTGTTCAGCGAGGTCATCGCGATCGCC
>CAYNTE010000197.1:0-4497 GCA_964399615.1 uncultured Thermomicrobiales bacterium | reverse complement strand
GCGCCCTCGCCACTTCTCCCTAACATAACTTCAATTGTCCATGTATTGTAGTCTATAGTCAATTGCGCATACGGTCGTGTCGATCTTCCCCCGCTTTGGTTCGGTGGCATCCTCCGACCGTAATTCGTGGCGATGATCGGGACGAGTGTCGACCATGGACGATGGTGAATCACGCTCGAATACCAACTTGAGCATTACGCCTTCTGGCGTGCAGCATGCTGCAACCTTGACTTCGTTTATCGGCAGAGACCGCGAGATTACGAGTATCTCAGAGTACCTGCGCAATGATGAGGTGCGGCTGGTCACGCTCACCGGACCGGGTGGTGTCGGGAAGACGCGACTTGCGATCGAAGCTACTAGATCGCTCGAAGCTGATTTTCCGGATGGAATTCACATCGTGCCACTCTCACCAATCAATGACCCAACGCTCGTAATCCCGACGATTGCGGACGGGCTGGGCGTTCGCCAGTGGGGCGAACGCCCAATTAAGAATCTCCTGGTGTCCGAAATTCAGGGCTTGCGGCTCTTGATAGTCCTGGACAATTTCGAGCAAGTTGTTTCGGCTGGTCCGGAAATTGTCTCAATGCTCGCGGCCAGCCCGGGACTCACAATATTGATCACCAGCCGCACAATCCTGCGTGTCTCCGGTGAGAACGTGATTGCCATAGAACCGCTCAGCACCACCAACAGCGCTCGAGACGGGGAATTGGCAGACGCCAGCAAGCTCTTCATCAATCGTGCACAGGAGGTTCAGAGCACCTTCCAGGTCGATACAAGGGCACTCAGCCTGGTGAACTCGATCTGTGACCGTCTCGATGGACTACCCTTGGCAATTGAGCTAGCAGCAGCAAGATTGCGGCACTTCCCACTGCGGGAACTGAACGAGAGGCTTAACCACCGCTTAGACGTCCTCCAAGGCGGTCCGCGCGATCAGGAACACCGACTGCGGGCGATGCGGGCCGCGATCGCATGGAGCTACGACCTGCTCAGCGATGAGGATCAGCAACTCCTACGACGGCTTTCGGTCTTCTCAGGCGGCTTTTCAATGGACGCTGCCGAACGGCTCATGGACGACTTGCCCGGTCTATCGGCCGTTGATGGAGTCTCCACCTTGCTCGACAGTAGTCTGCTGCGGATGTCGATCCTGCCCAGTGGAAAATCGCGCTACCGGATGCTGGAAACAATCCGCGAGTTTGGCTTGGAGTGTCTGGTATCAGCGGGAGAACTACAGACGACACACCGCCAACACGCAGACTGGTGTATCGATCTCGTTGAAGAGGCTTGGCCTGCATTTGTGGATCGCACCGATCAACAACAGTGGTTGTGCAGGTTCGATGCTGAGCACGACAACCTGCGTGCAGCACTCGCATGGTTTCACCAGCAACATGATGCCGGCGCCATGTTACGACTGGCAGGACTGACTCATTGGTTCTGGTACATGCGCGGCCATTTTAGCGAGGGCTCCGACTGGATCAATCGAGCTCTATCTCTGTCCATCACGAACGACACCGATCCACATGACCGGGCACTGGCTTTATTTGGGGCTGGGCCGCTACTCCACGCACTAGGCAATCACGAGCGCGCAGTTCCATACATCCAAGAAGCAAGACGTATCTGGGCCGAGTTCAATTTTCCCTGGGGACTCGGAATGGCATCGCTCTTGCTTGGCATCATCGCGGAGGACCAGGGCCGATATGATGAAGCAACTGCACTGATCGAAGAAGCTATCGAACACGGCCAGCTGGCGAAGGATCCGATAAACGAAGGATTGGCGACCTTTCATCTCGGTGTCGTCATGTTTGGTCGGGGCAACCATGAACGCGCAATTGAGCTCACAAATTCCGCGCTCGAAATTCAGCGCGAAGCAGGTGATCGTTGGGGAGTCTCCCATTCGCTCAGCTACCTCGGACTCTATCGGGGCTTACATGGAGACATCGACCAGGCATTTCAATTACTGTTAGAGAGCCTGAGACAGCGGATAGATACAGGCAATCCGGAGGAGATTGCAATCACCCTCGGGTTCGTCGCTATTATTCTTAGCGAAACAGCTCAGTTTGAACTCTCTACCCAGCTATTTGCAGCCGAAGATCAACTACGCACCTCGATCGGCAGTGCACGGAACCTCCCGGAACGCAAACCTCTCAAGGCTGCGGCTGCTAAGAATCGCAAGCTCCTCCCCGATGAGGCGTTCGAGCGAGCATGGTCGGTCGGTAGTGAAATGACGCTCAACGAAGCTGTTGAGGTCGTAATGTCCATCTCGAATGATCAGGATCCAGCGACCCCTCATACGCCGATTCATGCTGGTCGTCACGCAGCGCTGACAGAACGAGAGGTTGAGGTTCTCCAACTAGTGGCGCAAGGGCTAACGAATCCACAGATCGCCAAGCAACTCTTCATTACATCGGGAACGGCGCGCATTCACGTTTCCAACATCCTCGGCAAACTCGACGCAAAGACGCGTACCGAGGCAGCGCATATTGCCCATCATCTGGGGCTCATCTCCGAATCATAATCGGCAACCAATGGCGTTCAACTCACGGGTGACATATGACCCAACGCTGAGCATGGCTCATGAGAAATCTGCCAGATGGCAGATGCACCGCCTGCCCTTTCCACCAGACAATCTCCATTAGGCCACCACGCAACGGGGCGTGATGGAGCGGATAGCCACAAGGAGGCATGGATGACGTTCCGCAACAGGAGTACGAATCTCCCAACGGTGATGAGGGGGTTGCTCGGGGATCAGATAGATCCTGCAGTCCGCAATCTGCTCATCTATGTGCAGCCCGCCACTAGGTTTCCCGTGGAAGAGCGCGAGGATGCGCTACGGCAGCTTTCGCTTGCAATCGATCGGGTGCGCAGAACACGAGCGAAGTGATCGATGCATGACGACGGAGGTTCATCGCCGGACGCGAGTCGACGTCCGGCTGAGCCCCAAGAATTGAGAATCGCCCGCCAGCGCTGACGGGCGAAAACGACGCTGGAGGATTCAATGGCGAACCAATTGTTCCTGGATCAGGCACCACCAACGCCTCCAAGGACGACTCAATATGGGACACGAGCCATCGTGACGCTCGCCTTCGTCGCGATGCTCGGCTTTCTCAATGCGAATTCATTTAGTCCGTTTCTTCACGAAATTGCCCGCGATCTGAACACAACAGTCCCGCAGCTTGGGCAACTCACGACCGTGCTGTTTCTGCTCGGCGCGGCGATTGGTTTGGTGGTTGGGCCTTTCGCGGACGCTCGCGGTACCAGGCGGGTACTCATTGTCGGCCTGATCGCGATCGTGGTGAGTTCGGGAGGCATAGCAGCGGCAACGTCGTTTGCCGTGCTCCTCATATTCTGTTTGGTAGGTGTGCTGAGTGCGGGCGCGCTCGGAGGAGTCTCGCTTGCAATCGCGGCGACCCTTTTCACTGGTCAGGCGCAACGCCGCGCGATCAGTTGGGTCACTTGTGGTCTCGCAGGTGGATCGATACTTGGGATTCCTGTGCTGACATGGATAGGCTCAGCTCTCGACTGGCGTGCCGCTTTCATTACGGTGGCATGTCTTGCACCGATCGGTCTGGCACTGGCAGTGACATCTCTTCCTAACGATCGACGCCGGCGAAGATTCAAGCTGGCGGTAATTCTCAAGGCATACATCCCTCTCATAACTTCAAGGCGGATGCGAGGGCTCTACACATCGAGCATGTTACGTTCCGCATGTTGGATGGGGTTTCTCGTCTACATCGGCGCATTCTTCGCCGATGCCCACGGGTTCACGACCCAGGACGTCGGTTGGCTGTATACGGTCGGCGGCACAACCTACTTCCTTGGCACGCTTGCAGCAGGAGGCCGGCTGAGCGGACGACCGCTCTCGGCGATATTTACGCTGGCGATGGTGGTGACTGGGATTGGCGTTGCCGCTATCCTGACCCTACCCATCGGTGCGATCCCAGCGATCTCTGTCCTTTCGATCGCTGCTTTCCCTTTAGGGATCTCTGGCGTCTGCATGTCGATCATGCTGGCTACTGAATCTCCCGCTGGACGGGCGACCACGATGACGCTCAATGCCTCGGCAATGGCGCTTGGAACTGCGCTCGGAGCTGCAAGTGGCGGCCTGATGATCGCAACGGGCGGATATCTGGCGCTTGGGATCGGCTTGCCGCTCTTCGCCCTCATCTCAGCAATGATGGCGATCCAGCGTCAAGCGATCGTGCCCCAGCCACAAGCCACAGCCTCCCACGGCGATTGATCTCTCTACGCCACATGATGATTCAAGACGGGTGCCCGCATGTTGGTCGCCCGTCTACATTCAGATAACACCGACCGTCATATGACATCGACGCCTGACCTTACGCTCATAAATCTGTCATCTAGTAGATGTCCGTCATCACACAGCACCTCAGAATCAAGACACGATGGACTACCGATCAATGGTGATCGGCAGGCAACAGTCGAAAGGAGATCCATCGTGGCAACGAGTATGAAGGCCATTCGACCGGCTGTCAGCGAAGC
>CAYNTE010000196.1:0-4581 GCA_964399615.1 uncultured Thermomicrobiales bacterium | reverse complement strand
GCAGGCTTCACCACGGTCCGGCTACGCGAGAAAGAACACGGGCTCTATGAGGGCATCGGCGAGTTTTGGGGGCCGGGGCTGTGGACAATGCAGGTGCGCTATCAGAGCCCGGAGACCCAGCGCTACGTCTACTTCCAGGCCGGGACCGTCGACGTCACGCTCTCTCCCTAACGCGTCCTGATCAGCCAGGCGTTGCGGTCCCAGGAGAAGGTGTAGTGGATGATAACGATCAGACCGAAGATCGCGGCCATCACGGGGTGACCCAGCATGATCAGCCCGATCACTGCCAGACCGAAGAAGATGATCTCGATCCCCAGTCGCACCGGTCCCGGCACTGCCACCAGCGATGCCTTCTCATCGGCATACTGCCCGCCGGGTGTGCGGAAGGCGCCCCAGACCGCAGCGGCGACGATCACCGCCAGCGCAGCCAGCACCCAACCACGCCAGCCACCGGCCGACCAGCCCCACATCCCGAAGATGACCAGAGCGACCATCTCCAGCACAAAGCGCAGTCCCAGATTCAGCGGGTGATAGGCCACGGCGACACCGTCCTCAGCACTCCAGCACGCTTCAACTCGCGGGCAGTGTAATCATAGCGAGTGTGAGGAGGCGCGGTGGGACTGAAGGTACTCAGCTACAACATCCAAAACGGCGGCGGTCGGCGTTTGAGCGCCATCGCCGGGGTCATCCACGCCGAGCGACCCGATCTTGTCGCGTTGCAGGAGGCGACCAGCCGCTGGAATGCGTTCCGGCTCGCCCGCAAGCTCGATATGCGACTGACCTTCGCCCGCGCCAACGGCCCCTTCCATATCGCCTTCCTCAGCAGACTCCCCGCACAGAGCGCCACCAACCATCGCCTGCCGCAACTCGCCAAGACCCTGGCCGAGATCACCGTCGATTGGGAAGGTGCACCGATCCAGATCTTCGCTACTCACCTGGCCGGTGGCGCAGACCCCATCCACCCCGCTGATGAGATCGAAGCCATCCTGGCACACCTCCGATCGCACGCGAGCGAACGGCACCTGCTGCTCGGCGATTTCAACTCGCTGGCCCCCGACGACACGCTCGGCGATCCCCCAGCTGGCATGCAGGTCATGCAATCCGGCGCCGAGGCCGATGCCCGCCGTGCCATCGCGCAAATCCAGAGCGCGGGCTATGTCGATTGCTACCGCGCCCTGCACGACGGCCCAGGATTCACCTACCCGGTGGATGCACCCTGGCTGCGGCTCGACTACATCTTCGCCACTGTGCAAATGGCAGAGCGGCTTATCCGTTGCGAAGTCATCGACACAGCGCAAGCCTCCGATCACCTTCCCTTGATCGCCGAATTCCTTTAAGTACCTCAGAGATCCAGACACCTCACTAGATCGTAGAACCGGGGACGCACAGGATGGATCCCGTAACGACCCGGGAAGAGGGAACGCGTGGGGGCACGAGAGCATCTAGCCTCTGGTCCGAATGCATCGCTGGTAGTGGATAGCCATCAGCGTGAGCTGCGACACGCGGTCCTTCAGACCCTCGCCTATTCCGATATCTTCGACTACCCACTCACTCCCCCCGAGATCCATCGCTATCTGATCGGGCAGTCTGCCTCGCTAGATGACATCTACCCCATCCTCGAGCCCCAGCTGCCCGATCGCGTCCCCTTCGTCCAGCGCGATGGCTTCGTCGCCCTGCCGGGTCGCGAGACAGCTATCGCTACGCGCCGGGAACGTGCGCAGCGGGCCGCGAAACTCTGGCCCCGCGCCCTGCGCTATGGTCGCGCGATCGCCAGCCTGCCGAATGTCCGCATGGTCGCCATTACCGGCGAGCTGGCCATGGACAACGTCGGCCCGCACTCTGACATCGACTACTTCATCGTCACCGCGCCGGGCGCTGTCTGGACCTGCCGCCTGCTGACCGTCGGGATGGTCAAGGTCGTCGCACCCTTCGGCGATATCGTCTGCCCCAACTACCTGATCGCCGACACCAACCTGCAAATTACCGAGCGCAACCTCTACACCGCCCACGAGATCGTCCAGATGGTGCCGATCTCCGGTCTCGATACCTATCAACGTCTGCGAGATGAGAACCGCTGGGTCGAGCAATATCTCCCCAACGCCGCCGGACCACCGCGCCAGATCATGGTCAAACGGCAGGGCGCGCCGCTGCGCAAGCTGACCGAGCGCACTCTACGAACCAGGCCCGGTCAACGGCTCGAGCATTGGGAGATGCGGCGCAAGATCCGCAAGCTGCGGGAAGACGGCAACGATCACCCCGAGACATCGTTCGGGCCAGACTGCTGCAAAGGCCACGTCGACGGCCACGCCGCCCGCATCTTGAACGCCTACGAACACCGCCTTCGTGCGATTGAGGTGCCTCCGGAATGACGGATATTCTCTTCGGTCAGTCCTATTATCTGCGCTTCGACGCCAAGCTCTGGGAGGCCATGCAGCCCTATCCACCGCTCGGCACGCTCTATGCCGCCAGCTACCTGCGCGAGCGCGGCTACAATGTCGCACTCTTCGACGCCATGCTGGCAGCAGACGAAATAGAGTGGGCCGAGGCGCTCGAGCAGCACCAGCCACGCTTCGCCGTGCTCTTCGAGGACAATTTCAACTACCTGTCCAAGATGTGCCTGCTGCGCATGCGGGAGGCCGCCTTCAAGATGATCGCTATGGCTCGCCAGCGAAATCTGACCACCATCGTCTGCGGAGCCGACAGCACCGACCACAGCAAGCAGTACCTTGATGCTGGCGCGGATTATGTCATCTTCGGCGAGGGCGAGCAGACCCTGACGGAACTCCTGGGCCGCCTGACGAACGAGAGCGACGCACCGCTCGATTCGATCCTCGGGCTCATCTACCGCGACGGCGACGAGATCAAGCGCAACCCGCCTCGCCCCGATCTCAAGGAGCTCGACAGTCTGCCCTTCCCCGCCTGGGATCTGGTCGATATCCCCCGCTATCAAGCCGTCTGGCGTGAACGCCACGGCTACTACTCGATGAACATGGTCACCACCCGTGGTTGCCCGTTTCACTGCAACTGGTGCGCCAAACCGATCTGGGGCCAGCGCTACAACGCCCGCAGCCCGGAGAACGTCGCCGAGGAGCTGCGCTGGCTGAAAGAGCAGTTCAACCCCGACCACATCTGGTTCGTCGACGACATCATGGGCCTCAAGCCCGGCTGGATGAGCCGGTTCGCCGATCTGGTCGAGGAGTACGACGCCCGCATCCCGTTCAAGTGCCTCAACCGCGTCGACCTGTTGCTGCGCGGCAACACCATCGAAGCACTCGCCCGGGCCGGGGCACGCACCGTCTGGGTCGGCGCCGAATCGGGATCGCAAAAGATCCTCGACGCTATGGAGAAGGGCACCAAGGTCGAGCAGATCTACGAGGCCGCCGAACGCTTGCACGAGGCTGGCATCGAGGTCGGCTTCTTCCTGCAATTCGGCTATCCCGGCGAGGAGCGCGAGGATATCGAGATGACGCTCCAGATGGTGCGGGATTGCCGGCCCGACGACATCGGCATGTCCGTCTCCTACCCGCTGCCCGGCACGAAATTCCACAACGCTGTCCGCGATCAGCTCGGCGTCCAGCAGAACTGGCTCGACTCCAACGATCTGGCGATGCTGTACAAGGGACCATTCGCCACCGAGTTCTACCGCCAGCTGCACGTCGTGTTGCACAAGGAGTATCGCGCTCGCAAATACTGGCGCGAATTCCGGCGCATCGCCCGCACACCCAGCAACATCCGGCCCAGCCACGCACGCGATTTCGCGGCCATGACCAAGCACGCGCTGACGCTGCCGCTGGCACGCCAGAAACTGCGCAAGTTAGAGAAGCTGCCGCACCGCGGGCTGCATTCGATCCCATTGCAGATCGATCCCGGCGCCGCGGCACGGCCGACACCACAAGCGGATCATTAGAACGACTCGAAGGGGAGATGGGAGCGATATGGACGTCCTTCTGACGCATGGCTACTGCATGTACGAAGATCCGCATGAGATGGAGGTGCGCAAGCCGTATCCCACGCTCGGCATCCTCTACATCTCATCGCACCTCAAGTCGAAGGGGTTCGACGTCAACGTCTTCGACATGACCTTCGCGTCGCTAGCGAAATTCGAGGAGTATCTGGCGCGCGAGCGTCCGCCCGTCGTTGGCATCTACTGCAATCTGATGACCCGCCCGCGCATTATCAAGATGATCAAGCTCTGCAACGCCGCCGGCAGTCTGGTGGTCTGCGGCGGGCCGGACTCGGCCAATTATCCCGAGGAGTACATCAAGCACGGCGCAAGCGTCGTCGTCATCGGCGAGGGCGAGCTGACGATGGAGGAACTGCTGCCCCATCTGGCGCGCTACGGCCCGCAGCAGATGCAACATATCCTCGGCATCGTCTATCAGATCGACGAAGACGAGTTCGTCCGCACTCCCCCACGCCCCTACATCGCCGATCTCACAGCTCAGCCCTTCCCAGACCGCGCCGCCATCGATATCGACGCCTACGTCAAGGTCTGGCGCGAGAATCACGGCATGGGCTCCGTCTCCCTGATCACTGCCCGCGGCTGCCCCTACACCTGCAAGTGGTGCAGCCACGCCGTCT
>CAYNTE010000195.1:0-4633 GCA_964399615.1 uncultured Thermomicrobiales bacterium | reverse complement strand
ACTGCGCCAGACATCACACCGGCCTACACGCCAGTGATGGCGAGTGTGACGGCGGAGGAGCCAGCCGCAGACGTGGCTGACGTGGTGGAGGAAGCGGGATCGGGGAGCGACGCGGTCGACAAGCCGGATCCAGTGCCAGACGAGGCCGGAGAGCCGGAATCGCCAGCTTGGCCAGTTTCACACCCTGCGCCACCGAGCACGAAGCTGCCGAGCAGTGACGCGATTGCGGAGATGCTGGGGTTGTTGCGCGAGGAACGCCATATAAAGGAATAGCGGCTTCCGGATCACGCGATCAGCCACCGGGTTTCGACCTGCGCAGTGACTGGCAAACGGTAGCGCTGGCGCTGGGTCGGGATGATTATTCGCCCTGATAGCGTGGCCGGTCGGACGAGGGCGGCCGGAATTCGGTGTCGGGGTCATCCATCTGGAATTCTGGCTGGCTGAGATCCTCGTAAGGGGGCGGGGCCGAGCGCTCGACGGGCAGCGGCGACTGCAGATAGTGGAGTGTCGCGCCACCCAGGGTGATCAGGTCGCCATCCTTGAGGACTTGCGAGCGGATGAGCGCGCCATTGACGCGGGTGCCGTTGCGGCTCTCACGGTCGACGATCTCGTGCTGGCTATCGGGGCGGCGGATGATCTCGGCATGGTAGGCGGAGACGGTAGTGTTCTCGATGACGACGTCGTTGTTGGGGTAGCGGCCGAGCCGGGTGCGCGGCAGGGTCAGCGGCAGCTCCTGGCCATCGAGGAGCAGGCGCGCGGCGTATTCGTTGACACCGCCAGCGGCAGGTTGACGACCTCCACCAGCGCTATAGCCGGAGGGGGAGGGCGCGGCGGATTGGCCGGAAGATCGGGAGCCACCGAAGAGGCTACCGACAAGACTATCCCAGAAGTTGGCGAGTGAATCGACAGCGCCGGGAGCGACCTCGGCGATGACGAGCGGGATGGGGAAGAAGACAGCCGCGCCGGAGACGATGCGGAAGGGATCGCGGCCTTGATTCTGGGCGTTGATGAAGAGCAGAACGAGTTGCGCCAACCACGCAAGGAGAAGCAACACGACAATTAACGTGAATACGGTCTGTCCAGACATGCAGTCCCGCCTCCCCCGATTGGTCAGCACGGGCGCTGGTGCGCCAGTCTTGCTATCGCTTGTGTGCGAGCCACCCACACGGAACGATCCTGCGATCGTGCTTCCTTCTGGCTCGAACTCCCCAACTCTGCGCTCAGTATAACTAACCTTGCGACTGATCCGGGACATTGTGACACAGGTGATGCTACAGGAATGTAATTCGGAATCTGCGTTAGCGTCAACTCTACTGCCGATTTTGCGCGATTGAGCATGGGAGATGAAGGGATACGAAGCAATGGGTGGCGGTCCGCTGGCGGGGGTGCGTGTGCTGGATGTGACGACGATGTACTCGGGGGCGTTCGGAGCGACGCTGCTGGGTGATTTCGGCGCGGATGTTATCAAGGTGGAGGTCCCGGGCCGTGGGGATGCGGTGCGCGGCAATTCGCCCTTCGCCGAAGGTGTGCCGCTGCCGTGGACGGTGCTCTCGCGCAACAAGCGCTGCGTGACGCTGGATATGCGCAAGGTCGAGGGGCGAGAGCTGCTGCTGAAGCTGGTGGCGGAGAGTGACGTGCTCTTCGAGAATTTCCGGCCGGGGACACTGGATCGCTGGGGTCTGGATTACGAGACGCTGCAAGGCGCGAACGCGGGGATCATCGTGGTGCGGGTGAGCGGTTATGGGCAGGATGGGCCGTACCGGGAGAAGGCGGGGTTTGGGACGCCCGCGACGGCATTCTCGGGCTACACCTACGTCTCTGGATTTCCGGACCGGCCGCCGACGAACCAGCCGACGCCGCTGGCGGACTATGTGACGGGCCTCTTCGCAGCGATCTCGGCGTTGATGGCGCTCTATCACCGCGACGCGAACGGTGGAGAGGGGCAGGAGACGGACGTCGCGCTCTACGAATCGCTGTTCAGGCTGATGGAGATGTATGTGCCGGCCTATGGCGCGCTGGGTGTCGTGCCGGAGCGGCAGGGACATTCGCTGACGGTGGCGAGCCCGGTGGGGACCTATGCCTGCGCCGATGGTGGCTGGGTGGTGATGACGGCCAGCACGCAGCGGACGTGGGAACGCTGTGCAGAGGCGATCGGCGCGCCGGAGCTGATCGAGGATGCGCGATTTCTGACCAACGATCTGCGGCTGGAGCATGCCGAGGAGCTGGATGACTATATCCGACCCTGGTATGCGGAGCGCACACGGGCCGAGGCGCAGGAGATTATGGACGCGCAGGGTGTGCCGGTCTCGCCGATCTACTCGATTGCCGATATCTTCGCCGATCCGCACTACCAGGCGCGGCAGAACATCATCGAGGTGGAGCATCCGGTGCTGGGCAAGGTCTCGATGCCAGGCTTGATCCCGAAGCTCTCGCGGACGCCGGGTGAGGTGCGCCGGGCCGGTCCAGCCGAGGTCGGTGCCGACAATGGGTCGGTCTATGGCGATCTGCTGGGGCTGAGTGATGAGGAGATGGAGCGGTTGAAGGCGGAGGGTGTGATTTAGGCGTTAGATAGAAGTTTCCATAACTAAATAGTCGTTTCGGTCTTCCATCTGACAGTACCCGATGACCGGCGTGGTGGGGCGTCGGTTGTCGGGTTTTTTCGTTCGTGGGGAGAAAATGGCGAACGGTTCCTGTCGATCGGCGATTGGGTGATGAATATGGGCAGTCTGGCGGAGGGCAGGATGACCGTTTCGATTGAATTACTTTTAGTGCGTACCCTCATCCCAGGTTAGTGCATTGTGTCCCTCGTAACCCCGTCAGCATCGACGCTCCGGTTGTGAACGATCGTTTGAGACTACAGCGTTGAGCTGGCGAGAGCAACGGCGAAGGAGAGATAGATGAAACGAATCCTCTTGCTGATGGGTGTTTTGGTCCTGAGCATTGGAATACTCGCGGCTTGTGGTGATGACGATGATGATAACGGCGATGACGCCGGAAGTGTCGTCAGTGAGGTAGCCACCGAGGTAGGCGGCGCCACCGACGAGACCGCGACAATGGCCATGACTGAATCTGACGATGATGAAGGCACCAGCACGGAGGCCAGCGAGACTGGCACTGAGACGAGTGGCACAGGCACCGAGGCATCCGGCACCGGTACGGAAGCATCCGGCACCGAAGCCAGCAGCACGGGCACGGCCACCGATGATGATGACGACGGTACCAGCACCGAAGCGAGTGGAACCAGCACTGAGGCCTCTGGAACAGGCACGGAATCGTCTGGTACTGGGACAGAAGCCAGCGGCACGGGCACCGAAGCGAGTGGCACGGGCACGACTGGTGATGCCCAGACCTTCAAGATCGATGATGAGATCACTATTGGTGACTTGACCTTCATCGTACGAGACACGGAAGACGACGACGAGGTCGATGATTTGACAACGACGCCGGAGGCAGGCATGGAACTGCTCGGCGTAGAGATCGATATCGAAGGTGATATCGGCGACCTGACTCAGCTGCCCGAACTCTTCCAGAACGTCCATCTCGAGGATAAATCGGGAGAGACATACGACATGAATGCAGAAGCAACGGCAGAGATGCTGACGAATATGTCGATGAGCTCGATGACTTCGGGCACCGTCAAGGTCATGGTGATCTTCGACGTCCCTGATGACAATGTGGACGAAGATGACCTGACGCTGGTGGGATCGACGCCAGATGACGAGACCTTCCGCGTGTCGCTTGATGACGACATTGATGATGACTAATCCCTAATTCGAACTCCTCTCTCAAACCCCTGTGAGGCGGGCTGGGTTCATCCCCGGCCCGCTTTTTTTCTGCCCAGTGGCGGGCGGCTGGCGGTAGACTGCCAGTGATTGGGATTGAACGAAACGGGAGGGATTTACGTGATGCAGGTGGTGCAAGCGCCGGACGAGGGCACGATTTTGGTGATCGCAGCGCATCCGGATGATATGGAAGCGTTTTGCGCGGGCACGGTGGGGCTGGCGATCGAAGCGGGCTGCCGGGCGGAGCTGCTGTTGACGACGCCGGGAAACAAGGGCGCGCAAGACCCGGCAACGGATCCGGAAGAGCTGGCGAAGACACGCATTGCCGAGGCGCGGGAGGCGGCTGAATATCTGGGATTCTCTGACGTGCACGTGCTGGATTACGGCGATGGCGAGGTGGAGAACACGGTCGAGCTGCGGCGGGATCTGACACGCGTGATCCGGCAGGTGCGACCGCGGGTCGTGTTCACATTCGATCCCGATCACTCGCTGCCGCCCTACATCAGCCACCGCGATCACCGCATGACGGGCAGAGCGGCGCTGGACTGCGTCTTTCCGATCGCGCGGGACCCATTGAATTTTCCTGAGCAATACGCCGAGGGGCTGGAGCCGCACAAGGTGCAGGAGGTTTGGCTCTTCGCCAGTGGAGTTGCCGACTGTGCAGTGGACATCAGCGCGATGCTGGACCGAAAGATCCAGGCGCGGATCTTGCACCGGACACAGACGGCGAACCCGGAAGAGCTACCAGAGCGATGGCGCGAGCGCGCACGGCGATCCGGTGAGGCCGCGGGCCTGGATGCGGCGGAGACGTTCGTGGTGGTGAAGCTCGGGCGGTGATTGGGGAGTCGGGG
>CAYNTE010000194.1:0-4718 GCA_964399615.1 uncultured Thermomicrobiales bacterium | reverse complement strand
GATGGCAGGCGGTGTCAGCCTTCCCCGACTCCCGACTCCCGACTCCCGACTCCCGGTTCCCGGGCACCGGTCCCCGATCCCCTACCGTCCCCGCAAGGCCGGGAGCACCACCTCGCCGAGGAGGCGCATGCCTTCGGCGGTCGTCGCCCCGTGCGGGGTGCCGAACTCTATGCGGTTGACGCCTGCGGCGAAGAGGCGTTGGCACTGTTCGATAATCTGGGAAGGTGAGCCAGAGAAGCTGAAGCGATCAATCAGGTGCTCGGGAATCAGCGCGCCCGCCTCTTCGATCTCACTGTGGTCGACCAGCGACGCCATGCGCGCCAGCAGCTCGGGATCGACTTGTACCGAGGGATCAAGGTCCGCAATCACCGGCAGATAGAGCGGCATCTCGCGCCGGATCATGCGCCTTGCGAGATCGGCGTCCTCATCGACGATCGTGACTGCGCCAACGACGATGCCTGGCGCGCCGTAATCAGCGATGCGTGCCTGGATGTGCGGGATCAAGTCCGGATTGGCCGTTCCCCCTACTTTGATCTCGTCGGCGCGCCCAGCCATACGCTTCAGCAGCTTCGGTCCCCAACCACCGATCAGGAGCGGCGCTCGATGGCGTTCGACGGGGTAGTTCAGCCGGTGGTGCGGCTCCAGCTGGAAGTGCTTGCCGCGATACGCCTCCCGCTTGCCATACAGCAGGTGATCGACGACTTCGACAGCCTCAGCGATGCGCCCCACACCATCGTGCTGATCGACCCCTAGCGGTCCCAGCCAAGCGCCACGCGTGATGCCGAGATACGCCCGTCCCCCGCTCGCCTCATCCAGCGTCGCGAACTGTCCCGCGATCTCTACCGGATGGAGCGTGAACGGGTTGAGCGCTGCCGGACCGATCCGGATGCGCTCCGTCGCCCTCGCCGCCACGATCAATGGCCCGATCGGAGGTTGAAAGAACAGATCGTTGTACATCGAGATCACGTCAAAGCCGTAGCACTCGGCCAGTCGCGCAAGCTCAGCGTACTCCTGCATCGGTTTGTTGGTTTGAAAAGCGACTGAAACCTCGCGTGCCGGCATCAGGTCAGCTCATCGGTCTGCATCGTGCGCTGGTGGGTGCGTTCGATGCGCATCACCAGCCGCTCCTCAGGATCGGGGCAAACAACCAGTGAGTCTTGCTCCAGCCAGTCGTCCTCGTGCAGGAGCCGCTGCTTGGCCGGCAGCAGGGGCAGCACGGCCTGCAGGGCATAGATGCAGAAATGCCGGCCCTCGGGAATCCGCAGCTGGCTGGAGTGCGTCAGCTCGAAATAGTCGCCGACTTGCATGCCGCATACCGAGCGGCCCTCGATGCGCTCAACCGTGACGCGCAGATCGTAGATTTCGAACTCACCTTTAGTCATCCGCCCAGACGACCTCCAGCAGGTGCTCGTGCAGTTCCGGCGTCGCAGCGGCCAGCAACGGTGTCCGCAGGCTGAGATCGAGGTCCAGCGGCAGCGGGTCGCCGGTAATCCCGGTCAGTTTGCCGCCCATCGCCTGGATGAGCGCGAGACCGCCAGCGTAGTCGACGATCTTCTCGCCGTAGATGCCGGTAGTTGTCGGCTTGATGTTTGGATTGATGAACCCATCGATCACGCCCGCGCTGATCAGTGCCAGATCGATGGCTGAGCAGCCGCAAATTCGTAACCGTGGGTTGTGCGCTATCGTGACGCGCTTGATGAAATCGAGCCCACCCTCAGTCACCGCGCGCACCATGCCGATCGTCGTGCCGGGAATCTCGCGCTTGCCGCTGCCTTCGACTGGAATACCGTCGAGCCGCACCCCATCGCCAGACACCGCCGAGAAGGTCACCCCGGTCGGCAGATTGCGCACACAGCCTGCGATCATCTCTCCGTCGTGGAGAATGCCGACTGAGAAGGCGTAGAAGGGGTAGCCGAAGACATGCCCACTGCGGGCAGGTGACTGCAGTACCTGTGGCAGATCCATGCCCTCCACCTGCCGAAATTTCGGCATGGCCGTCGCGTTTTGCGTGGCGTCGATCGGGTCGACGATGGCGGTTAGCGCCGAGCCCTTGTCCAGGAATCCAATTTCTTCGCTCAGGATATTGACTCGTGGCTCGGCCTGGTCGAGAAATGCCAGCGCGGCATCCTCGGCCACCTTGTCGATCTGGGTTGTGTCTTCGCCGTCTGCGCCGAGTCCGATAACGTCTGTCAGATTGCTGATCTCCGCGCCGAGCAGTGCCTCACGCACTACTTGCCCGCAATCGATCATCAGGTTGGTAAGTTGCTCTGTATCTATTGTCGTTGTCAGTCCAGTTACTCGCTTTCCTGCCCGCTTCGTTGCGTGCCCTTGCCGATCGTCGAGCCGAAGTCCTTGTCGTTGACTTCCTCGAAATGCCCGGTCACCGCGAAGATCGTACGCTCGCAGATATTGGTCACCCGGTCCGCGATCCGCTCGACGTTATGCGCCACCCACAGCAGGTGCGTCGCCTTGGCCACGGTGCTCGGATCGGCGATCATGAAGGTCAACAGTTCGCGGTAGATCTGTTCGTAATAGTTGTCGACCTCTTCGTCGCGAAGCGCGATCTCTTTCGCCTTCAACGCATCACCCTCGACGAACGCGTCAATAGCCTCACGCAACATCTCGCGGGCGGTATCAGCCATCCTCGGCACGTCGATCAGTGGTTTCAGCAGCGGCTCATCGGCGGTCCGCAGCGTCAGCCGGGCGATGCCTTGCGCATGGTCGCCCATCCGCTCCAGATTGGTGCCGATGTGGACCGTTGCCATGATACGGCGCAGATCGCGCGCCATCGGCGCCTGCCGGGCGATCAAATTGATCGTCATCTGCTCGATCTCCCAGCGCAGCTCGTTGATGTTGGTGTCGTTGTCGATCACCTGTCGCGCCAGCTCGACGTTCTGTGTCTTCAGCGCCTCTACCGAGTCAACGATTGCCCGATCGACCATGCTGCTCAGTTCCAGCACGCCGTCCTGGAGTTCGCGGAGCTCCTTGGTGAATGCAACTCGAGTGCTATGCATCAGTGTCTAACCTCCTGACCGGCCTGGACCATCTGCACGAGCCTGCCTGGTCCCGAATCAGCTTGATCCGCTCATCATACTCCGATGGCTGCCGCTGTGGCGTGCCTTATCCGACACGTCCCGTGATGTAATCCTCTGTCTTCTGCTCCCTCGGGCTGGTGAAGATATCCGCCGTTGCGCCGAATTCCACAAGATAGCCCGTGCGATCGTCATCGACCGAGAAGAACGCCGTTGAATCCGACGCTCGCGCCGCCTGCTGCATGTTGTGGGTCACGATTATGATCGTGTAATCTTGCGCCATCTCGCGCATCAGGTCCTCGATCCGCAGCGTCGCAATCGGGTCGAGCGCTGAGCACGGCTCATCCATCAAAATGACGTCTGGCTGGATCGCAATCGTGCGTGCGATACAGAGCCGCTGCTGCTGGCCGCCCGAGAGCGACAGCCCGCTTGCCTTCAGCTTGTCCTTCACTTCATCCCAGAGGGCGGCCTTGCGCAGACTGCTCTCCACCAGCTCGTCCATATTGCCTTTGTAGCCGTTGATCTTCGCGCCCCAGGCGACATTGTCGTAGATCGACTTCGGGAATGGGTTTGCCTTCTGGAAGACCATCCCGATGCGCCGTCGCACCTCCACCGGGTCGACCTCTGGCGAGTAGATGTCGTAGTCGTGGTAGAGGATCTCGCCGCGCACATTAGCACTGGGGATCAGGTCGTTCATGCGGTTCAGACAGCGCAACACGGTGCTCTTACCACAGCCCGAGGGACCGATCAGCGCCGTAATCCGGTTCTGCGCAATCTCCAGATTGACATTCTTCACGGCGTGAAAATTGCCGTAGTAGACGTGCAGGTCCCGAGCGCTCATGACGATCGTATCGTTCACCGTCTCCTCGATTTGTTCAGTCTCTGTGTGCTGGGTCTGCACCGTCGTTGGTTGGGCCATCTTAATAGGTCCTCTCCGTTCGTCGACGGATGATCACCGCGATTGCATTCATCGTAAGGAGAAATCCAAGCAAGACCAGAATACCTGCTGATGAAAGGTTATGGTAAGCCGCCTGCGGCTGTCCAACCCAGTTGAAGATCTGGATCGGCATCACTGTGAAGATATCGCGCAAGCCTTGCGGGTCGAATGCCACATACGTCAGCGCCCCGATGGTGATCAGCGGGGCCGTCTCACCGATTGCTCGTGACATCGCCAGGATTGCGCCCGTTACCATCCCCGGCAGTGCAGCCGGCAGAATGTGATGGCGGATCGTCTCCCACTGCGTCGCACCCAGTGCCAGCGAAGCCTGTTTGAATGACGAGGGCACCGCACGCAACGCCTCGCGAGCCGACACGATGATCACCGGGAGGCTCAACAGCGTCATCGTCAGTGCGCCCGCAATGATCGTCCTGCCGCCCGTTAAGCCTCCCCACGAGCGCACGAAGATCGCCAGGCCCAGCAGGCCATAGATAATCGAAGGAACACCAGCCAGGTTCGCGATATTCGTCTCGATAATGCGCGCGAGCAGGCTCTGCCCGCCGTATTCTTCAAGGTAGACGGCCGCACCGATCCCGATCGGCACCGATAACAGCGCTGTCAACCCGATGACGAACAAACTGCCGATGATCGCTGAGCGGAAGCCAGCCAGCTCGGGGAAGCGCGAGGGGTAGTTGGTGAAGAAATCCCAATTGATCCAGGAGTAGAACTGCAGCTCGCCCTCGGGATAC
>CAYNTE010000193.1:0-4733 GCA_964399615.1 uncultured Thermomicrobiales bacterium | reverse complement strand
ACCACGCCCCCTGTCATCCTGAGCCTGTCGAAGGATCTCTCCGGAAGATCGTGAAGTGACGAGGTCGTTGATCTTGATTTCCAATAAAGAAAGACCCCCGGGAAGCGCGTCCCAGGGGCCTTTCGCGTCAGACGCTTTACGCTAGAGTCAGCGCAAGTATCTGTGATGGCTCAGCCGGTTAGACTGGAGTGACATCATTGATCGTGAAGTCACCGTCGTCCGCCGGGTCGCCCTCTTCGACCGTGACATTGTCACTCGTCGTCGGGGTCTGATCGCCGTTTGCATCGGTCGAGACGCAGTAGTCACCCGGCTCGACCTCGATCGACATCAGGCCTCCCGTTGTAGTGGATCCCGTGTACAGCGGGTCGTCGGCGTCGCACTGTCCCGCAGGGAACACGTTGACGGTAGCACCAACGGCTGGCGACCCATCAGCTGACACCATGCCGTCAAGGAAGGCGACCGTGGGGGTCTCGCTACCCTCTTCTTCATTCAGCTCGAAGTCGACATCATCGATCGCGTCGAATTCGTCGACCGTTGTCTCTGCCGTCACTGGCTGCTCGTCGCCATTCGGGTCGGCCGAGACGCAGTAGTCGCCCGGCTCGACATCGATCGCGACGACGCCGCTGGCGTCAGTTGTTCCCGAGTAGAGCACTTCACCGTCGGGGCCGCAGGCACCTGCCGCAAAGACAGAGACTTCGACACCTTCGGCCGCTTCATCACCGAGTGTCACAATGCCGTCGAGATAACTCGGGGCATCGTTGAAGAACGTTCGATAGGTACCACCCGGGTTGTAGCCGTTCCAGACGGCCGAACCGTCGAACTCAACCTGGTAGTCGACCTGGGTCGAGACCACCGAGACTGGCAGCGTCGACTGGACGATGGCCGAGCCAAGGAAGCCAACCGGAATCTGCGCGTCGTTCATCGAGTAGACGAACGTCATCGCGTTCGGGTTGATCACTGCCGGGGTGACATTGCCAACCGTATCGCCCGCTGAGTTGAACCAGTGGACGTTTGCGGTTGTGGTCTGATCGAACGGGTTGAAGATCTGAATACCGCTTGTGGCACCCATACCGTCATCCGGGTTGCCCTTCTGCGCCAGCGGCACAGCCTGGTCTGGCCAGAGGTTCTGTGTCGCGGAGTAGCTGAGCGCCTGGAAGACGTTCGGATCTTCTTCAGTCGTCGACTCTGGATACTTGGTCGCATCCACCGTCGCCGCAACCGGCTGATCAGCGATGATGATCGCTGCGCCGATCGCCTCAGGGTTCGGGTCAGTCGTCGGGTCTTGCTGACTGTTGTCCTGAGGAGTCTGAGATGGGTCGTAGAAGAACGTCATGCCCTTGGAATGAATCGTGCGGGTCTCGGCCTGCGCACCGATGTCGCCGTAGTACTGGATCGTGACGGTGTTATCACTGTCCGCCAGGTTTGCAACGTTGATACCGGTGTTCCAGCCGAAGAAGTCCTTGCGGACGTCTGGAGCGAAGAGCACGAACTTATCTGGGAAGTTGAGGCCCAGTCCCTCTTGCGCCGTGAAGGCCGCGTTGGAGGCCGTGTTGGTCAGCCACTCGTTGTAGCCCACCTTGACACGGTCGACCATCGCGAAGACCGGGGCATCGGCTGAGATGTGGGCTGAGCCGATGAAGCCCTCCGGTACGTGGTCTGAGATGTCGATCGTCCACGTCTCGCCAGCATTGACGGTTTCCGACAGGGTGAAGCTCTGGTTCAGCTCACCAGCCGCGTCGTCATACGGATAGATCGTGACATTGACACCGGCAGCGCCGATGATGCCACCATCACCGAAGTTGGCGATGCGGATGATCGAGTTCCAGGCGCCACCCGGGCCACCGTTGGTCTGCACGATCGGCAGATACCAGCCGTTGAATGGGCCCTCGGTGTTACCGACTTCGATCAGCTCCTGGCCGGCCAGGCCATGATAGCCCGAGACAGCCGTGTCAACTTCGCTGGTCATCGGCAGATTCTCGCCGTCGACCGCCTGCTTGGCGACTCCAGCGATTGGCGCGGTCACGAAGGTCGGGACCGCGTCGCCGAATTCACTCGCCGTGCAGTCAGCCGGATTGCCATCGAGGTTCGCACCACCTTGGCCCGGGAACTGCACGCCCTCGGTGGCTGGCGAATCGGCAATCGCGACGTTCTCGGGGATACCGTCGCCGTCGTCGTCATCAACGAGCAGGCAAGCGCCGTCTTCCCACGAGGTGTCTTCGATGTCGACATTCATCCACGAGTTTGCACCGCCGAAGAAATCATCGTCAGCGATCGTCTCGAAGTCGAAGCTGTCGCCATCCTCGTTGTAGTCCTCTGTGGCGGCCTCTGGCACATCGACCAAGAAGCCACTGGCAGCGATCGGCGCACCTTCGCCTGGTTCGAGGCCCAAGGCCTCAGCACTGAAGGTCTTCGATGCCAGACCTTCAAGCATGAATGGAGCGATGAGCTCCCAGCCGTTCTCGCCACCGAGACCACCGCTGCCGATGCCACGGTAGACCAGGACGGTCACTTCTTCACTCGAAAGATTCTGCAGCGTGATTGACGTATCGGCAGGGCCAAGACCAGTCGACTCGTCGTCGTTGGCTACCCATGGAAAGAAGACGCCGTATTCACCGGCAACGAGCCCCGGTAGTTCTCCGCCGTCATCTTCCTGTGCCGACACGGTTGCAGCTCCGAACGCACCGACCAGCAGCCCTGCTACCAGTGCGGACACGCCCAAAGCTCGCAGAAACCGTGATGGTTTCTTCAAAACGAGCACTCCCCTCGTACAAACTGTTTTCGTAAGGTCTGCTCGGCTCGCGTTAGAAGTCGAGCCTCACCACGCGCCTCAGTGCGCGCAGCCTCGTTCGCGTATGAAACTGACGAACGATCGGTGTTCACCTGGCTCGGCTCCTCCTTCCCGTATATCCGGCTGTCGGTCCGTGCCGTCACCCTGTCCGACACTTCCAGAGACCAACGCCAGCTCCTGCCCCTCATACAGCCCTGACCGGCCCACACGTGCACTGGCTCCCCGCCATCGCTGCGTGACCGTCCCGGACCGAGAGGGCTTCTGTTGCTACAGAGGTTCGTACCCCTGCACCACATACAACGCATAAGCGACTTACCAGTTACAAGCCAGGAGTGGATCATTCCCCATTCACCCACCATTTTGCGCGAAGTTTCCGCGACTATATGGCGATTTCCGGGAATTCTGATTCATTTCAGCGATGTGTCCCCCACCTGGCGGACTCGGGCCAACAACGCCGTATGAATCGCAAACACAGAAAAGGCCCCGAGGATCACTCCCCGGGGCCTCTCTGCCTGACCGAATGTCAGGGTATTTCATCTGCAATGGCGTTTGGTGATCAGCCGGCGCCTCCACCGATTCCACCTGTGATCGCCTCGATGACCCCGAGCAGCACTTGGAACGGGAAGAAGCTGCGGTAGTTACCGAGCGGGCTATACCCATTCCAGACTGCCGAACCATCGAACTGCACCTGGTAATCGACCTGCGTCGAGACGACGAAGAGGCCGCCCAGGAAGTCGCCAAGGTCCCCAAGATCGCCGCCACCGACATCGACCACCGCCGAGCCGGTGAAGCCGACCGGGATCTGCGCGTCATTCATCGTGTAGACGAATGTCATCGCGTTCGGGTTGACGACGACCGGTGTCGGGTTACCGACCTCGTCACCGGACGAGTTGAACCAGTGGATCGTGGCCGAGCGGCTCTGGTCCATCACATTAAAGAGCTGCACGCCGCTCGTGGCGCCCATGCCCGTGTCCGGATTGCCCTTCTGCACCAGCGGTACTGCCTGGTCGAAGAGCAAGTTCGAGGTCGCCGAGTAGCTCAACGCCTGGAAGACGTTGAGGTCGTTCGAGGTCGTCGACTCTGGATACTTCGTGGCATCCACCGCCGCGGCCACGGGATAGTCAGCAATGATCAACGCTGCGCCAATCTCACCCGCGTTCGCGTTCGGATCGGTTGCCGGATCTTGCTGATTGTTGTCCTGCGGGGCCTGCGATGGGTCGTAGAAGTAGGTCATGCCTTTGGCGTGGATCTCGCGCGTCTGCGCCGAGACACCATTGCTGCCGTAGTACTGGATCGTCACCGTGTTATCGACATCCGCCAGGTTGGCCACGTTGATGCCGGTGTTCCAGCCGAAGAAATCCTTGCGGACGTCTGGCGCGACCAGCACGTACTTCTGCTGCAACGCCAGCGGCAGCAGGTCATCGTAGGCGGTCTGCAGCGCATTGCTCGCCGTGTTGGTGATCCAGGCGCTGTAGCCGACCTTTACACGGTCGACCATGGCGAAGATCGGCGAATCAGACGCGATATGTGCCGAGCCGATGAAGCCCTCCGGCACTGCGTCCGAGAGATCCAGCGTCCACGTCTCGCCAGCGTTCACCAGCTTGTTGAACGTGAAGCTCTGGTTCAGCTCCCCAGCCGCGTCATCATACGGATAGATCGTGACATTGACGCCAGCAGCACCGATCGTTCCCTCAGCATCACCGAAGTTGGCGATGCGGATGATCGAGTTCCAGGCGCCACCCGGGCCACCGTTGGTCTGCACGATCGGCAGATACCAGCCGTTGAAGTTCACATCCTCGAAGCCGTCCTGCAGGTTGTTCTGGGTCGGAAGTGGAATGTCACCAGGGAACTCAGGAGCGTCGAAGATCGGGTCGTCGGTATTGCCGACCTCGATCAGCTCCCAACCCGAGATCGCGTTGTAGCCGGAGACTGTGTCGTCGGCATC
>CAYNTE010000192.1:0-4862 GCA_964399615.1 uncultured Thermomicrobiales bacterium | reverse complement strand
ATGCCGGGCTGGCGCCGCTGGGGTCGGGGTCCGTCTGCGGCAGCCAGAGGTGGGCCATGATGTGGAGGACTTCGAGCAAGGCAGGGCGGGCGCCGGTGGTGCGGATGGTCTCGAAGGCGGTAGCGAGCTCCTGGGTGGCTTCGCTGTAACTTTGCTGGCTGATGGCGCGCTGGCCGAGGATGGTGCGGGCCATGGTGATGGCGAGTGGGTCTTCGATCTTCCAGGCATTGGCGAGACTTTCCTGGGCGAAGCGTTCGGCCTGGTGGGGCTTGTGCTGGTCGAGGGCGATAAGGGCCAGGGTAGCGAGCGTGCGGGCGGCTGCGCCGTAGTGGTTGTTGAGTTGGCTGTAGCCGAGGCTGCGCTGGGCAAGCGTCTCGGCGTGCTCCAGATCACCCCGCAGACGGGCAGTCTTGGCTAGTCCACGGAGGATGACGGCGGTGGCGCGCTGATCGAGGGCGCGCTCTGCGGTCTTCAGACACTGCTCGAGGATGTTCTGGGCTTCTTCGTAGCGGCCTTGTGCGCAGCGGACCTCGGCAAGATCGGCGAGGGGATAGGTGCAGCGTAGGTCCCGTCCCAGCTCGCGATAGAGATCGATGCTTTGTTGAACAAGCTGTTCGGCCTCGCGGTAATCGCCACGGATGACTGCGATCGAGCCGAGATTCCCGTAATCTTCGGCGACTCCGGTCCAATCTCCAATTTCACGCCGGGTATCGAGACTCTTGCGGAACCACTGAACAGCATCGCTGTAGTTGCTGGTGCGGAAGGCGATATCGCCGAGGTGTTTGTAAGCGAGACCCGTGGCGTAGCGGTCGCCCGTGGCCTGGGCCTGGGCAAGGGCGGCGTGCTGGATCTGGCGAGCTTCGTGATTGCGACCGAGGACGTTGGCATTGCGGCCCTGGGTGGACAGGTAGAAGGCGAGATGTTGCTCGGCGTTGTGCTGGCGCAGCAGATCGTGGCTTTGATCGGTGACCGATTCGGACTGGGGGAACTGGCCCAGGAAGTGGTGGAAGCGCCCCTGCCAGCCAAGCAGACGACCACGCAGGATCTGATGCTGGGGATCGGTGTCGCCGGCGAAGCTGCCGGCAGCCGTCTGGGTGAGGGTGAGACCTTCATGATGCCAGGCGCGCATTTCAAGGAAGAGGCAGAGGCCATCGAGAGCCCGGCTGGCGAGCTCGACGTCGCGATGTTCGATGATCCAGCTCCAGGCGGCGCGGATGTTGGCGATGGCGTTCTGAAGGGTCTGCAGCGTCTCGATCTGATGGAACTCGCGCAGGCGAGGCTCCGACTGCTCAAGGAGCCGGGTGTAGTGGGCTGCGTGGCGGTGGCGGACCTCGGCCGCCAGGGTGGGACGCTGGTTGAGATGTTCCAGCGCGTAGTGTTGAGCGAATTCATGCATGCGATAAGCGCCGCTGGGGTCGCGCCGCAGGAGTGATTTATCGATAAGTGACATGAGATCGAGTGGCGATGCGCCGGCGACAGCGGATGCTGCAGACTGATTGAAACTTTCCTGAAACACAGCCAGGGCGCGGTAGATTCGCTGCTCGTGCTTGGTGAGCTGTGCCCACGATTCATCGAAGACGGCGCGCAGGCTGCGGTGGCGTTCGGGCAGATCGCGAGTGGTGGTGGCGAGAAAATCGAGATCGTGACTGATGCGGTCGGCGATCTCTTGCGTGCTGTGGGTGCGGGTCCAGCTGGCAGCGATTTCGATGGCAAGCGGCAGACCGCCGACGAGCTGGCAGATGCGGGCGATCTGGTCGAGGTTGTCGTCGCTTAGATCGAGGTTGGGCTGGATGCGCCGGGCGCGCTCGATGAAGAGCTGGACGGCGGGAATTTCGCGCGGGTTGCTGGTGATGACGCAATCGAGGCCATCGACGGGAACCAGCCACTCGGCCTGGAGCGCGAGGCGCTCGCGGGAGGTCACGAGAATCTTGATGGCCGGCGTGGTGGTGAGGATGCTGGTCAGGAGCGGGACGTTGGCGTGGAGCTGATCGCCGTTGTCGATGACGAGCAACATCTGCTTGTCTCGCAGGGTGGCGAGGATGCGCCGGCGGGTGTCGTCGTCGGGAGTGGTTGTAATGCCGAGGGCAGCCGCGAGGATGGGGATCTGTTGATCGGCAGTGCTGGCGGATGCGAGAGGGATGAAGCAGGCTCCGTCGGCGAAATGAGCCTGCTGGGCATCCATGACCTGGAGGGCGAGGCGGGTCTTGCCGCTGCCACCGGGACCGACGAGGGTGATGAGGCGGCACGCGGGATCGGCCAACATTTCGGCGATGCGGTTGATCTCGCGCTCGCGGCCGATGAATGAGGTCTGGGGGATCGGGAGTGCCGGGATCGGGGATCGAGGCCCGGGATCCGGGGTCCGGGTGGGGCCCGAAGGCCGGGAACCGAGAACCAGAAGCCGGTCACCGGACCGGATGCGTTCGTAGAGGGCGACGGTTGCGGCTTCGGGCTCGACGCCGAGCTCATCGGCAAGGATCTTGCGGCAGGTTTGAAACTGGGTCAGGGCGGCGGTGCGTTGTCCATTGCGAGCGAGCAGCTCCATCAGGTGACGGTGCGCACCCTCACGCCAGGGATCGAGGTTGAGCAGACGTTTGAGTGTGGCGATGGCGTTGGAGTCGTCGCCGTCGCCGGCTTGCAGGCTGGCCAGCGTGTGGAGGGCTTTGATTGCCAGATCACGCAGGCGTTCGCGCTGGCCACTGGTCCAGATGTCGAATTCCGGCGTATCGCTGAGGGGGGCACCTTCGAGAAAGTCCCCGTGATAGAGGCTGAGCGCCGCTTCGAGCTGGTGGGTGCTGAGGATGCCGGTCGAAAGATCTTGGAGCTGGGCTTCGAAGCGGTGGACATCGAGCTGGATGGTCACGGGTATGACGCCGGCGGTTTGGCGGTTGGTTGTCAGATGATCGCCGACCAGACTGCGGAGGTTGGCGAGCGCCTGCCGGAGACTGGCGCGGGCATAGGTCTCGGGAGATTCGCTCCAGAGGAGCGCAGCGAGGCGTTGGCGGGGTTGTGGCCGGCCGGTGAGTGCGAGATAGATGAGCAGCGCTTGGGTTTTACGAGAGTAGAAGCCGGTGATGGGCAGGCCGTTGCGGGAGATGCGTAGCCCACCGAGGGCTTCGATTTCGAGCTGGTTCGGGAGCCTATGGGTCATCGCATTCCTCGACGGCGTACATCAGGTGCCATTTGCGCCAGTGAGAGGTCCATACAGATGGAATCTTGATGTTCTCATCACGATTCTATAACGAAAGGATGACGGATAGACAGTAGTGTGGGACGGGTCTGCCGCACATGGGCCAGGAAGGCAGTGGGTTGGCGGGCTAGCCATAAACGAAGCGGGGCTTACGTGGGATGGGCCCCGCGGTGCACGACAAGGAGGATGTTATGGCGCAAGATTACGCACACCCCGAAGCATTGGTCAGCACGGATTGGGTGGCGGAACATGCTGGAGACGCCAATGTGCGTCTGTTCGAGGTGAGTGTCGACACGAACGTCTACGACGAGGGGCACATCGCCGGAGCGGTGGGCGTCAACTGGAAGACGCAGCTGCAGGACCAGATGCTGCGCGATTTGGTGAGCCAGGAAGATATGGAGGCTCTGCTGAGCAGCGCGGGCGTGACGCCGGAGACGACGATCGTGCTCTACGGCGACACCAACAACTGGTTTGCCGCCTGGGGCCTGTGGCAGATGAAGTACTACGGCCACGACGATGTGCGGCTGATGAACGGCGGCCGGGCGAAGTGGCTGGCCGAGGGCCGTGAAATTACGACCGATGTGCCCAGCTACGAGGCGACCGATTACAAGTTTGGCCAGGAGCCGAACGAGGACCTGCGTGCGCTACGCAATCAGGTGTTGCGAGCGGTGCAGGAGGGCACGGCTGGTCTGGTGGATGTGCGCTCGCCGCAAGAATATAGTGGCGAACTACTGGCTCCAGAGGGCATGCCGCAAGAGGGCGCCCAGCGTGGTGGCCACATACCAGGGGCGGCGAACATTCCCTGGGGCATGGCTGTGGCCGAGGACGGCACCTTCAAGTCATATGACGAGCTGAAGGAGATCTATGGATCGCAGGGGATCACGGCCGACCGCCCGACGATCGCCTACTGCCGCATCGGTGAGCGATCTTCGCATACGTGGTTCGTGCTGAAGTACCTGCTGGGCTTCGAGAACGTGCGCAACTACGACGGCTCCTGGACGGAGTGGGGCAGCTCTGTGCGTGTGCCAGTGGAGCGCTAATCCCCGCCCTCAACCTGATTTTGTCCACCCACGAAACGGGACGGCTCATGTGGGAGAGCCGTCCCGTTTCTTTTGTGTTAGTTGGGTGTTGGGGTAACGAAGTGCAAGGTCAACAGATAGCTTTCATTGCCTTGAGGCTTTCAGGTTAGAATTCACTTAATGCGAAATGCAAACGGGCTGTACGTCACGCGTGGTTGCTGTGGACACGAGTACAGAGTTGGAGTTCGTGTTAAGGGTAGGCTTCTTCAATGACCTTGTCTGATTTAGATGAGTTGGTACTCAGGTGTCGAGAAGCCAATTCAAGGCAATATATACGGGAATCTGTTGCAAGCTACCGAGCTGGGGCGACTCGGGCATCGATTGTGACGACGTGGGTGGCAGTTGTTCTTGACATTGTGAGCAAGCTGCACGAACTTGATTTAGCAGGAGACAAGCAGGCTCACCAGCAAATACAGCAGCTCGATAAGTGGTACAAGAATGGAGCAGTTGCGAATCTCCTGGATTTCGAACGCAACGTTTTAGATGATGCGCGGGATAAGTACGACTTACTTACACATACGGAACATGCAGAGCTGCTCCGGCTGCGTAATGATCGGAATCGATGTGCGCATCCCTCCATGCTCACCTCTGGCGAA
>CAYNTE010000191.1:0-4908 GCA_964399615.1 uncultured Thermomicrobiales bacterium | reverse complement strand
ACGCCAGCAGGCGCGACAGAGCCAGGACCGGTTGCACCGATATGGTGGGTGGATCAAACGCTGTCCTACGCGACGGACAAGATGGATCGCTCCAAGATCTTTCTGGGTGTGCCGTTCTATGGACGAGACTGGAATCTGAAAGACGGTCCTCCTGCCGAAGGCGTTTCGTATGGGCAAGTCATGGATCGAATCGCAACGGCATCGGGGGTAGTCGAGCAAGGCTTTGACAACGATTCCGGCACGCCCTGGGTCAAGTATGAGGACGCCGAAGGCAACAAGCATGAAGTTTGGTACGAAGACTCGCGCAGCCTGGAATTGAAGTTCGATCAGGCGCTCGATCATCGAGTGGCTGGATTTGCCGCCTGGCGAATCGGTCACGAAGACCCAGACATCTGGCGGCTGATCGCCAACATGGAGACCCCAGCCACGCCCGTGGACCCACCGGGTGACGGAACGCTCTATTTCCCGGAGACCGGGCACACGCTTGGCGGTGTGTTTCTGAATTATTGGCAAAACAATGGTGGCCTGGCCAAGTTTGGATATCCACGCACAGAGCCATTTGTCGAGTATGACGCCATGACCGATCAGAGCTATCAGGTCCAGTATTTTGAGCGGGTGCGGATGGAATACCACCCTGAGTATGAAGGGACGGAATACAGCGTTCTGCTCGGCCATATCGGACGCTGGTCGCTAGCCAAACGCAATGTAGATCCCTGGGAGAGCGCGGTGCCGCCCGGCACGGGCGACCGCTACTTCGCTGAATCTGGACACTCGCTCAGCGGCGAGTTTCTGACATATTGGGAGAATAACGGCGGGCTGATGTACTTCGGCTACCCGATCAGCGAGGAATTTGAGGAATTCAATATCGAGGATGGCGGCGAGTACACCGTGCAGTATTTTGAGCGCGCCCGCATGGAGCTGCACCACGACCCTGAGACCGGAGAGCCGATGATCTTGCTGGGATTGCTCGGCAACGAGATGCTGCGAGAGCGGGGCTGGATTCGATGAGCCGGAAAATTCTGGTGCTCCATGGGCCAAATTTGAATCTCCTCGGCAAGCGAGAGCCGGATATCTATGGCACGACTACCCTCGAATCCATCAATGCCTTGATCGAGCAGCATGCTGCAGATTTGGGATTCGACGTAGAAGTTGTTCAATCTAACTACGAAGGTGCGTTGCTCGACGCGATTCATGCGCACGGCTGGGAGGTCGACGGCATCGTCATTAACCCCGGCGCGTTCACGCACTATAGCTACGCCATTCGGGACGCAATTGCCGCTGTCCCGGCTCCGGCCATTGAGATACACCTCTCCAACACTGCCGCTCGAGAGGCGTTTCGTCATGAATCGGTCATCGCGCCAGTCGCGCTCGGGACTATTGCCGGGTTCGGCCCGACCGGCTATTTGCTCGCGCTGGATTATTTCGCTCGTTCCGGGGAGTAAAGGGGGAACTGTTGAGTCGAGAAGTAGAACGGTTGAGCAAGCTCACGGCGGCGCTAGCTGCGAATGGATTTGACGGGATGCTGGTTAGCCATCCCAACAACCGCCGCTACCTCACTGGATTCACGGCAGAAGACATTGCGCCGAACGAGTCCGGAGGATTTCTTCTTGTGCCTGTGGACGGGCAAGCAAGACTTGTCACCAGCACGGTCAATGTGACGCAAGCCCGCGCTCAAGCCCCGCACGTCGAAGTCGTCCTTGGGGGCCGTCACTGGGGCGAGTCATTGGCACCGCTGATCATGGAACTCGGTCTGCACCGGCTTGCGTACGAACCGATGGCGATCCTCGAGGGAACGTTCACTGGCATTGTCGAAGCGCTGCAGGATGAGGGTTATCGCGTCGAGTGGTCACCGAGCGATGGAGTCATCGAAAAGCTCCGATTGGTCAAGGATAGCCACGAGATCGAGATGCTCCGGAAAGCGTTCGAGATCACTTGCGCTGCCATGAATGAAGTGGCACCGAATATCCAGGCGGGGCAGACTGAACGCGAGGTCGCCTGGGCGTTGCACACCTCAATGGTCGAGCATGGGGCAGAAGGCCTATCTTTCCCAATCATCGTTGCTGCAGGCACGAATGCTGCCCGGCCGCATCATGAACCTGGCAATACCCGTATTGAACCTGGCCAGCCAATCGTGATTGACATGGGAGCAATGTACGAGGGATATTGCGCAGACTTGACACGCACCTATTGGGTCGGCGAGCCGGACGACAAGCTCAAGGAGATCTACCCGATTGTCTCTGATGCGGTTGAGGTGGTCTTGGAGCGCGCACAGCCAGGACTCACTGGCCAAGAGCTTGACCGCTTCGCACGGGACTTTATCGACGGCAAGGGCTACGGTGAGGCATTCTCCCATAGCCTAGGTCACGGAGTCGGGCTTCGCGTTCACGAAGGGCCAAGTGCCAGCCGCGTTTCAGAAGATGTCATGGCGGTCGGCAACACCGTAACTGTCGAGCCAGGCATCTATCTCGAAGAATGGGGTGGTGTGCGCGTCGAAGATGTCGTGCTCTTTACAGAGAACGGTTGTGAAATACTCACAGAGGCGGCGCTGAAGCCCACGATTGATAGATAAGCAAAGGACCTAGACCGAGGGAGTAAGGATTTGATCGATACCGGAGGATTGAGGCGCGGACTCGTCATCGATATTGATGGCGAACTACTCCGTGTCACTGAGTACCAGCACGTCAAGCAAGGTCGCGGTAGCGCCTTCGTTCGACTTTCGCTGAAGAACTTGCGAACTGGCTCGACGACAAGTCAGACGTTCCAGGCAGGCTCCAAGTTCATGCCTGTACGACTGGAACGGGTTCGCGCACAATATTTGTACGCCGATGGTGACCGGCACCACTTTATGGACGTTGACTCGTTTGAGCAATTTGAATTGACTGAAGAAGTCCTCGGCGAAGCGTTGAACTACACCACGCCGAACATGATCATCGAGCTGCTCACACATGAAGGCCACGCCATCGATGTCGAGCTCCCGACAGCCGTTGAACTGGAAGTCACCGAAACAGAGCCAGGCTTCAAGGGCGACACCGCAACTGGGGGCAGTAAGCCCGCAACGCTCGAAACCGGCCTCAAGGTGCAGGTTCCGCTCTTTGTGAGCCAGGGCGAGCACATCAAGGTCGATACCCGCACCGGGGAATACCTTGAGCGGGTGAGTTAGGGGAGAGATTTGGACTTCGACGACGACGCCCAAGCAACCCCGGCTCGCAGCGAGAGTCTGGACCAAGTTGCCAAGTTCATTGACCAGGTCATCGGCTTGATGCACCAGGGCGGCATCAGTGAGCTGGAGTTGGAGCATGGCAACTTCCGGTTGTCTCTGCTGAGCGACGGCGTGCAACAGCAAAACGCCAGCCCTGCGATGAGCACGCCGCAGGCAAGCGGATCAGCGGCGCCACGCCTGGGAGAAAGCTCCGACGACTCGTACACGATCACGGCGCCAATGATCGGCACCTATTACGCGGCTCCAGCGCCTGGCGAAAAGCCGTTCGTGCAGCCCGGGGATCAGATCGAAGAGGGTCAGACGGTCGGGATTATCGAGGCAATGAAGATCATGAATGAGATCGCTGCTGACGTCTCAGGTGAAGTGGTCGAAATTGTCGCTGAGAACGGTCAAACAGTCGAATATGGCAGCCCGCTCGTCGTCGTACGCCCAACTACCTGACTCTGCTCATGGCACGAGTTCTCTCTGTCGATCTCGCAGTCGCCTATACCCATGATGTGCTGGCCTCTGATCCGATATTGTCGGATCTCTGGGTTCGCGGCGAAGTCACGTCGTTCTCTCAGTCCGCTGCCGGGCACATCTATTTCAACCTCAGCGGCGAGCAGTCAATCATCCGGTGCGTCTATTTCAAACGACAGCAGTTTGGAAAGACCGAGATTCCGCGCATTGGCGATGCTGTAGCCGTCCACGGGAGCGTCGGCATCTACGCGGCACGCGGTGACTTCCAGTTGATCGTCGACCAAGTGCTCTCGGACGGACTCGGGCTTGCGCAGCTCGAATTTGAGCGCCTGGTTCGTAAGCTCGAAAGCGAAGGTCTCTTCGCGGCGGAGCGCAAACGGCCGATACCAGAGTTTCCCCAAGTAATAGGCGTTGTCACATCGTCGACAGGCGCCGTATGGCACGATGTGCGCACCGTAATCGAGCGACGATTTCCATTGGTTGAGCTCGTCCTCTCTCCATCCAGCGTGCAAGGCGAGAATGCGCCGGCAGAGCTCTGTCACGCGTTACGGCGCTTGATTGCATCTGAACGTTGCGACGTCATTATCATCGGTCGCGGAGGTGGATCGCCTGAGGAGCTGGCGGTCTTCAACGACGAGTCGCTGGCACGCGAGATATTTGCCTCGCCAGTGCCAGTCATTTCGGCTGTCGGCCATGAAACGGACGTCTCAATAGCCGATCTTGTTGCGGACTGTCGCGCGCCGACACCAAGCGCAGCAGCCGAGCTCGCCGTGCCCAATCAACTGGAGATTCGCCGGCAAATCGATGACTGTCTCGAAGCAGCGTCGAACCAAATGAATACCACGTTTCAGAGCATGACTGAACGTTTCGATTTCCGACTGGGCCGGATGCGACGAGCATCGCCAAAGATGCAGATCCGGAATGCGCAACAACTGCTCGATAGCATAGTCGAGGGCTTGAAACGCACTGTGGTCACGGTTGTCCACGAGAAGCATCAACGGGCGCAGATCGCTGCGGAGCGAAGCAGATTGCTTAACCCTGCGCGCATTATTGATCGTGGATACGCTAGGGTTAGCGCAGCGGACGACGGTGCACCAATTACATCGGCGCAGTCAGCACGAGCTACCCGAACGCTAACACTCGGGTTTGCAGACGGGGAAGTTGCTGTGGAAGTCACGGGGGATGGACTAAATGACAGCCGGTCAGAATGACGAGCCGACCTTCGAGGA
>CAYNTE010000190.1:1737-4929 GCA_964399615.1 uncultured Thermomicrobiales bacterium | reverse complement strand
GGGGGGACGTTGGTCTCAATTGTCAGTCTAGGTGAGAGATCCTTCGACTCCGCTGCGCTTCGCTCAGGATGACAGGCGGGGTCGACTGAGTTGGGCGATGAGAGCTTCCGACGGTCCTACGGAGATGTAACAACGCCTGCCATCTTCCGTACTCAGAAGACCACGTCCAATGTCATCCTGAGCTTGTCGAAGGGCTCAGGATGACAACGGGTGTTGGCTTGTGATGGAGGTGATGGCAGGTGTTGACCGATTTCCGACAGAACGTCGGCCATACTCATCGTCTCCGTTGAGATGACCCCGCCCCCCTGTCATCCTGAGCCTGTCGAAGGATCTCTCAGGAGATCGTGAATTGCAGGGGACACCGGATTTAGTTGCCAGTCTAGGTGAGAGATCCTTCGACTCCGCTGCGCTTGGCTCAGGATGACAACGGGGGTGGTCGCCTGAGTGCAGACAATGGCAGACGGTGTTACATCTCCGGAACGACTGTCCCCACCTCTCATCGTCCCAATCGCACGACCACTCCCCCATGTCATCCTGAGCTTGTCGAAGGATCTCTCCGGAAGATCGTCGGCCATGCTCATCGTTCCCATTGAGACGACCACGCCCCTCTGTCATCCTGAGCCTGTCGAAGGATCTCTCAGGAGGTCGTGAAATGAAGGGAACGTTGGCTTAACTTGCCAGCCCTGATGAGAGATCCTTCGACTCCCCTGCGTGGAGCCAGTCCTGAGCGCAGTCGAAGAGCTCTGGATGACATTGGACGTGGTCGTGTAATGCAAGGATGACAGTGGTTATTGTCGCTCAGGATGGACGATGCTGCCGCGGTCAGCCTCCCCCGAACCCCGGTCCCCGATAACCCCGACATCCCAATCCCCCCTACCCCAGCGTCGTCATCTCGCCATCGTCGTGGGGTTCCTGGATCATCACCAGATAGCCATCAGGGTCGCGAATCATCATCGAGCGGTCGCCCCACGGTGAAGGTCCAAGCGGTGCGACAATCTCGACCCCCGAACGCTGCAATGCCGCAGCTCGCGCATCAATCCGTGGATCAGCCAGACCGATCACCGGCCCGGATTTTGGAATCTGATACGAACTACCCGCCGCTCGTGGCTGCTCGAACAACAAGAGGTGAAACGCCCCGAGTTGCAATACCGCCGTTCGGTGACCTTCCCAGTCACGACCACCCGCCACCTGGAAGTCCAGCGAATCCGTATAGAACCTGAGCGATCGATCGAGATCAGCAACATCGAGGATCAGACGATCAAATACCAGCATCGTCGCTCCACCTTTCGGCCCCGGGTAGCACTACCCGCGATCTCCCCGTCTCCCGGCACAACATCCTGAAGTATACGGGCAAGCTAGCCTACTTCGATCAATCGCGCCAGCGGTTCCCCCTCAATCACCCACACCGCGTCCGTCAAGGCCAGCACCACACCGCCACGCACAGCCCGCAATACTCCCGCTTCGACACCCGTCCCCTCGCGCAATCTCCCCAACACATCCCCACGCTCCACTTCCGCACCAAGCCCGGCTGCCGGCTCCCAAAATCCCGCCACCGGCGACCGCACAACACCCACCATCCGCGCCGATCGTGCCTCCACCGCCAGGGGTTGCCCCTCCAGCGCCCCCAGCCAGCGCAGCTGATTCGCCACCCCTTGCCTCACCAGCTCCACCCGCTCGCCCCGGCCCTCCAGCACATCAGGAATCACCAGCCGGCACGCCCTCGCCCCTTGCGCTGCCGCCCAGTTCGCGGGCGTCGATCCCCGCCCACCACCACGCAGCGACACCGCCCAGCTCAGCCCGGCAGCCAAAGCCAGACCCAGCCAGTCCGCCTTTGCCATCGCCACCGGTAGCCAGCGCTCACGCGGCGGTTCTTCAGCCAGCTCGATCACCGCGTCCGCAGGCTCCAGCACTTCCCGCCGCAAACTCGCCGCCAGCTCCACATCCCCACGCTCCCCGCCATCCCCAGCAAACGCACGCGCCAGCCCTGGTAGACCGATCCACGGCACCACCAGCAACGATCCCGCCAGCCGATGGGGATCCAGCGCCGAGGCAAACCGTAACAGCCCATGTGTTGCCGGATATCCCCCACCTTCCAGTGCCGCCATCAACACCACCGCCGGGCCAGCGCCGCCCCCGCGCACCGCCAGACAGTTCAGCTCCAGCCCTGCTGCCCCCCAGCGCAGCACATGCCAGCGCTTCGTTCCCGCCGCAGGCTCCGGCACCACCGACCATGGAAAATTGCCCGCCGCAGGACTCGCCATCTCCAGCCACCCTATGGACCCGACAACAAATCAATCGCCCGTGGAGGCAGCGGCACCCCCGCCTTCAGCAGCCCCGCACGCAGGCGCCGCGTGTACTCGCGCTGCACCGCCCACTGCTCCATCGGCAGCGTCTTGATCATCGCCCGAAAGACCAGGCGGCTCGCCTCTACCGACGTCATCCCCAAGATTGTCGGTGGTTCCATGATCCGCTCACCAAAATCCGGATCATCCATCGCGTCATCCAGCACCTCGTGGAAGACCGCCAGCACGGCCGCCTCATCCGCATCCGGCGCAACCGCCACGTCGATCACTGCGCGTGACCAGCCCTTCGAGAGATTCTCTGCAATCCGGATCTCACTGTTCGGCACCGTAATCGCCGCACCATCCGCCGAGCGCAACACCGTCCGCCGCAGACTGAACTCCTCCACCGTGCCCGAGACCGACCCCACGCGCACGAAATCCCCGATCCCGAACTGTCCCTCCAGCAAAATGAAGAAGCCGTTGAATGTATCCGCAATCAAGCGCTGCGCCCCAAACGCAATCGCCAGCCCGGCAATGCCCGCGCTGGCCAGCAGCGGTGCAAGCGAGATCCCGATATTGTCCAGAATGATCAGGAACGCCAGCACCAAAATAATGAAATAACCCGTCGAGCGGATGATATCCGCCAGCGTCTCTGCTCGCTGCCGCAACTCACGCGACGTCCCCTCGCGCGACGACATCACCCGCTCGACCATGCTTTGCGCAAACAAGCGCAACAGCCGCATCGCCACCAGGGCTACGAGCACTACGGCTGCAATAGTGACCAACAGCCCAGCCGTATCTACCGCCCAATCCCCCACGGACCTCAAGGCATCATCGACCAATACGACCTCCTCCTTTCGGTTATCGGGATCCGGGAACCGGTTCTCGGGAAAGACGTGTGTAGAGCTTG
>CAYNTE010000190.1:0-1637 GCA_964399615.1 uncultured Thermomicrobiales bacterium | reverse complement strand
CTCCATCGCACATTGCCACACCTCAAGATCCCGATACGACCGGATCTCCGTCATCTCGAGTCCCCTTCTCTCAGTCCGTGGTTTCCCGTTCCCGTTCCTCCCGACCACCGACTCCCGACTCCCGACTCCCGATCATCCCGGTTCCCGGTCCCCGATATATATCTCCCTCGCCCCCGACTCCTCGGCTCTCGGCAGCACAATCGTCAGAATGCCATCGGCAAACGATGCCTGCGCCTCTTCCGCCTTCACTCGTGCTGGCAGCGTCAACGCCCGCTCAAATACCCCGTAGCGCCGCTCTCGGACCAGCCAGCGTTCCCCTTGTTGCGATTCACGCTCGTGCGCCTCGGCCCGGATCCGCAGCTGATCCCCCAGCACCGAGATATGCACATCCTCCTGCTTCACCCCCGGCAGCACCATCTCCACCACGTATCCATCGTCCGTCTCGCGCAGATCTAGCGGCATCCCCGAGGTCATCGCCTCAAGCTCCGCGCGCGGCCGGACGAACGACTCTTCCAACAGACTGTTCATTGCCTCACGGAGCGAGAGAATATCGCGCCACGGATCCCAACGTTGCATGCTCATTCCCGCCTCCTTACTTAGGGCTAATGCATACCTCCATTGTAAGCGAGCACCCAAGCACACCCCGCGCCACCCAAACCGTTAGACTCATCGCGAGCACGAAAGGCGCAGCAGTTGGAGCAACAGACCTGGGATGGACAGCCAGTCAGCCCCGAGCCACCTTTCGGCGCCATGATCGTCGTCTGGCGGCTGGTTGATGGTCAACGCCAGTTCCTCGTCATGCATCGCGGGCAGTTCGGACCTGATTGGGAAGACGACTGGGCCTGGGGACCGCCCTCCGGCGCCCGCCACCCCGGCGAGCCCATCGAGAAATGTGCCCGGCGCGAGCTGCTCGAAGAAACCGGCTACACCCTCCCCCTCACCTGCGTCACTACCAGCGACGTTGAGTGGCAGGTCTATCTCTGCCAGGCCACGGTCAGCGCCCAACCGCAGCTATCCGAAGAACACGATCGGTATCTCTGGCTGGGAGAGGCTGAAGCTGCCGCCCGCATCACCCCCGATACCGTCCGCACAGCCTTCCAGCGCGCCGCCGCTGCTATTGAATCGCTTGAAGAGCACAACAAACACCCAGACACACCGCGAGGCGGTCCGGCCGGACCGCCTCGCTGAAGGGTGGGGGGATACGGGAAGGGAATTGAAGGGAAAATATTTGAACAGTCTCTGCGTGGCGTCGCATCCGCTTACGTCTCCGCCAGCGGGTGGTGGGGGGACGCCTTCGCCAGACACTCCTAATAGTAAAGATCCCGACCCCACCCCGCTGTAACCTCCGTCACACCCCACCTGTATCCTGCGATACACCCCTAGAAAGTCACCCTACGCCCCAGCCGAGGAATCTCCCCCGAAGATCGCCACGACCGCTCATCACCTGTATCCAGAAACCCACCTCAGAAAGTCATCCCGACCGCAGCGGAGGGATCTCTCCGGAAGATCGTGACATGAGGGGGCGTTAGTCTCGGTGGCCATTCCAGGGGAGAGATCCCTCGGCAAGCTTCGGGATGACCGTCTGAGGTTGCGCTCCGATGCCGGAGAGGTCACCGACCACCGATTCCCGATTCCCG
>CAYNTE010000189.1:0-4952 GCA_964399615.1 uncultured Thermomicrobiales bacterium | reverse complement strand
GATGACCGGTATCGATATATCCGACGCGATGCTCACGCTGGCCAGGCAACGGATCTACGGCGGATCAGTCGAGCTCATCAACCGCGACATGCGAGAGATTGACGCAGATCCCCCGCTGCCCAACCGGCCATATTCGCTGATTTTTTCCGCCATCAACACGTTTCTGCATCTCAACAGCGTGGAATCCCAAATGCAGTCTCTCAGGAGTGCGCGCAGCGTTACTGCTGAAGACGGGATCCTCATCCTCGATCTGATGGTGCCCGATCCCCGGTATCTGGCGACGATCGACGGGCAAGTCATTCTCGAATTCCGCTGCGACCTGGAAGACGGCGTACGGCTCGACAAGTGGGTCGCTCGATCGCATCATCTGGATCAACAGCTCATCGAAACCACGGTCTACTTCGACTTGACCGGCAAAGACGGCGAATTGCGCCGGTATGTCGACCGCTACACCACGCGCTACATCCATGTATTTGAACTGGAGCACCTGCTCGCACGAACGGGCTGGGATCTCATCTCCCTCTATGGTGATTATGATCTCGCACCATACGGACCTGAGGCAGAACGCATAATTGCGCTTGCCACGCCAAGCGCGAGCGACGACTGAGAAAGGGAGGTACGACGTGATCGACGGGGTTGAAATCAAGCACCTGCGCACGTTTGCCGATGAACGGGGTTCACTCACCGAGATCCTGCGTCGAGATGATGAAATTTTTGAAGGCTTTGGTCAGTGCTATTTCTCGATCTCATACCCGGGTGTAATACGCGGCTGGCACTACCACAAAAAGCAGACGGATTACTTTACCTGCGTTTCAGGGATGATCAAGGTGCCGCTCTATGATCTGCGTGAAGACTCCCCAACCTACGGTGAGGTGAATGAGTTCTTCATTGGCGACGAGAATCGCATCGTCGTCAAAATTCCGATTGGCGTCCTGCACGGCTTCAAAAATGTCGGCGTAGAACCCTGCATCCTGGTGAACTTCCCTACCCAACCGTACGACCCGAACGATCCAGATGAATACCGCATTCCGTTCGACTCGCCCGATATTCCCTATGACTGGGATCTGAAGTTCACGTGAGGGCCGACCAATGAATCTTCTCCAAGATCCACTGCCTGTCCCCCGCGCCAAAGGACCGGTAAATGCGCGGGTCGTCCTGCCTGGTTCGAAGAGCTACACCAACCGCGTGCTGCCCATCGCTGCGCTGGCCGGCGGCACATCGACGATTCGTGGTGTGCTCGATAGCGACGATACCCGGTTCATGGTTGAAGCATTAATCGCCCTTGGCTTCGAGGTGGATGCGGACTGGGAACACGAGACGGTTCGAGTGGTAGGCGGAGGCGGAGCGATCCCAACCACTACCGCAGACCTGTTTCTTGGCAACTCTGGCACGTCGATCCGGTTTCTCACTGCATTGTGCGCTCTCGGACACGGAACCTACACACTCGACGGTGTTGATCGCATGCGCGAGCGTCCGATTGGGCCGCTGGTCGAAGGGCTCAGGCAGCTTGGCACTGAGATTGACTACCTTGGACAACCAGGTCACCCACCAATCAGGCTCCGCGCCAACGGGATTCCCGGTGGCACGGTGACGATGGCCGGGAACCTCTCCAGCCAGTACTTCACGGCACTGGCCATGATCGCGCCGTACGCAGCGACTCAACTAGAGATCGTCGTGGATGGTGAACTCGTATCAAAGCCATATCTCGACATCACGGCTTCGGCCATGCGTGCCTTCGGGGTGGAGTTGAGGAGCGACGGATACCAGCATTTCAACGTCACGGCAGGCGAACACTATGCCGCCACCGACTATCAGGTCGAACCTGACGCATCCTCAGCCAGCTACTTCTTTGCACTGGCAGCGACAACCGGCGGAGAGATCACGGTTGCGGGACTCGCACCAGACAGTGCTCAAGGCGACCTCCGCTTCGTCGATGTGCTCGAAGAGATGGGCTGCAAGGTTACACGCAACAGTGAGGTCAGCGTGCAAGGTCCCGAAGTGCTGCGCGGGGTCGACGTCGATATGCATGACATATCGGACACCGCGATGACGCTTGCGGCAATCGCCCCCCTCGCGTCGAGTCCGACAACAATTCGCAACGTCGCTAATATCCGTCTCAAAGAAACGGACCGGATCCGCGCGGTCGCCACTGAGCTTCGCCGGATGACAATAGAGGTCGAAGAACTCGAAGATGGTTTGGTGATTGAGCCAGGAAGCCCGCGCGCGGCAACGATCCAGACCTACGACGACCACCGCATCGCGATGGCGTTCGGTATTCTGGCTGCCAAAACTGGTTCTATTTCAATCAGCGATCCGGGTTGCGTGTCAAAGACAGTTCCGAATTTCTGGCAAATCCTGTTGCCACTGCTGGACTAGAGCGCCGGCCCATCCCAGGTCGCGCGACTCATGCGGTTCAACAGCAACAGATCGGTGATAACCAGGATCATCATCGCCTCGACCACCGGCACCGCGCGTGGCACGACGCATGGATCGTGGCGACCCTCGACCAGAATCTTCTGAGGATTGCCGTGGATATCAACCGTATCTTGTTCTTGACTCACCGAAGATGTCGGCTTGATGGCTACGCGTGCGATCACCGGTTCACCGTTCGAGATACCGCCGAGCATCCCGCCGGCATGATTTGACCGCGTCCGGACGTTGCCATCATCATCGACCTCGAACCAGTCATTATTTTGAGATCCGCGAGAGCGCGCGCTTGCAAACCCGCGACCGATCTCAACGCCTTTGGTGGCGTGAATGCTGAGCATCGCCCAGCCAATCAAGGCATCGAGCTTATCTGCCATCGGCTCACCGAGACCAACCGGGAGTCCTTCGGCATGAACCTGGACCACACCGCCGAGGCTGTCCTTCTCCTCTTTGACCTTCTCGATCGCCGCCACCATCTTCTCCGCGGCAATCGGGTCGGCACTTCGCACCAGGTTGCGGTCAATCTCATCCCGATCGAATGTCTCGGCCTCAATGCCGCCGATGGCGATGGTGTGGGCATAAATGTCAATCCCGTGCTGAATCAGCAGCTGGCGCGCGATGGCAGCGGACGCAACCCTCCCCCACGTCTCACGCGCGCTCGACCGTCCGCCGCCTCGATGGTCGCGAATGCCCCACTTTTTGTCGTAGGTGTAATCCGCATGACCTGGCCGGTACAGATCACGAATAACGTCGTACTTGGTGGAGTCGGCGTCTTTGTTGTAGGTAATGAGCGAGATCGGCGCGCCGGTCGTTTTGCCCTCGAAAACTCCCGAGAGAATCTCTACACGATCACGCTCCTGACGGGGGCTGGTGACTTTCGACTGCCCAACGCGCCGGCGATTGAGCTCAGCCTGCACCATCTCGGTCGTGATCTCAATGCCCGACGGGCAGCCATCTATCACGGCACCCAGTGCCGGCCCGTGTGACTCTCCCCAAGTGGTCACCCGAAATGCTCGTCCATAGGTATTGGCCAAGGATCCCTACCCCTTGTCTTGCGGTGGAGCAGCAAGCCACCGCCCATAAATTCGATAGTCATGTCGACTCGAACGCTGGAAATGGACCGACTCATAGAGCGATCGACTGACCGCATTCGTACTCTGCGTGCTGAGCGCGATACGTTTCGCGCCAGAGCCGATCAACGTCCGCATCGCGTGCTCGAGCGCTAGCCTCCCGACGCCTTTGCCTTGAAACTTCGGCGCGACGGCGATGCGATCCAAATGCCCCCAACCGCGAAGGCCCGTTGTGCCAACATAGCAGGCAATTTCGCTATCGATCCACCCGGACTGGATGACCACCCCAGGCGCATCGAGGTAATCCAGAAACTCGTCGCAGGAATTCCACCAGAGCCAGGGGAATGCCTGATGATCCACGTCGATCAGTTGCTCCAGCGTGGGATCGCCCTTGGGATTCAAGCGCTGGAACCTGAGCCAGTCAGCAGGGGCGTTCACAGTTGATGGCAATGGCCGCTCGTAGACGATGATCTCCTCTAGGGCCTCCATCTGAAGGTTGCGATAGAACTCTGGTCGACGGCTCTCGCCAAATTCAGAGATCAAGAATAATCGCGCGCCACGCGAGCGCGTCTGCTCGATCAATGCCTCGTGCAACTGACGCGTCGAATTTGCGCCATTGGACTCAACGACCGTCACCACCTCATCGCGATGTCGCCAGGGACCGCCAAGGATGTATTCACCGTTCGACGGATCCCAAAAGCCGAGATCAGGATACTTGCGAAGGTATGCCCTGATGCTCCTCTGCGTAGGACCGCCGATCCAGTTCAATCGCAAATGAGATACGTCTTCAATTCGCAGTTGTACGACGCTGCCCACGAGTGACCGCACATTCCATTCGCTCAATCAGATCATCGACCGGCTGAAGCGAATCAACCACAGACATCCTACCGCCTGCCTGCAAATCGCGGCATGCTTATCGGGAGTGGAGGTGGACATGAGTGCTCCAGCCTGGAAAGATTTTGTCGCACTACCGTCGAACGTAGGCCTGACGATGTGGGATGCAGCGCCATTGATGCTCGGCGTTGCAATTGCGTTTGCGATCATCGTGAATCTCTTTTCGCAGCAAATTCAAGGCGTAATCTGGCGGCTTCGGAATGCCCTTGCGCCGGAATCGCTTCTTCTCATCGGCCTTGGAGAGCCAATCTACTTACTAGCCTTCCCGCTTGCCCGTGGGATGCTCAGGGTTTCGGAACGCGGAGATTGGATGTCTATCCAGCCGGTCCCTGAGGCGAAGCTACCCAAGTCCCCATTTTCGGCGGCCCTGGAACGAGCGATTGAGGTCCTTGGATCCCTCGTTGCCGGCGCCATCGTCGTTGGTTGTATCGATATTCTGGTGTTGCCATACATCGATGTTTCGAGTGCGATTCCCATTGCAGTCGGCGGGCTGGTGATTCTCGCGGCACGGTTCGGGCCACCCGCGGCAGCAGTCTATGCGCTGGAGATGTCAACGGGCGG
>CAYNTE010000188.1:0-4955 GCA_964399615.1 uncultured Thermomicrobiales bacterium | reverse complement strand
ATTGCCATTAATTGAGGAAACGGTACGACGTGGAATGCCCGCTGGCAGGGAAGTAGACGAGCTCATCTGTTGACTCGAAGGGTGTGATCGGGGCAAACGCTGGCTCGTAGGTCCGGTTCGCGGTCAATTCGACACCCAGCAGGCCGAGCAGGACTTCGTCCTTGGTGCCGGCGTATTCGGGATGATATTCGAAGCGCGCGCGCTCGAAATACTGGACCAGTCTGGTGACGCCATCGACGTCGGAGGTCTCCTCGAAGAGCTCAGTGAGTGGATAGCCAAAGCGCGGGAGGCCACCGTTGTTCTGCCAATAGGCGGTGAAGGCTGGGCCGACGTTATGGCCGGTGACGTCGCAGTAGGTCTGAGACGGGTCGGATGATGGTGCGGCACGGGCTACGAGCGGGTGGACGGCGTAGACCATCTGGACGCCGCTGTCGCGCTCGAAATAGCGCACGTATTCTTTGATGACGGTGGCGGCGAACGACTTCGCGCCGTAGCTTTCCATCTGGATGTAACCAGTGATCTCGCGAGTCTCGCCATTGGCCAGCGGTCCGCCCAGTCCCCAGCGGTAAGGGCGGACTTCATCGCCTTCCCCCTCGATGGCGACGCACAAGCGGTAGCAGTCTTCTATTTTGGGGAACCCGGCTGAGGCGTAGTCCTGGCTCTCGAGGTAGGTGAAGCCGGGGTCGGGGCCTTGGGTCTGCAGCGGATCGCGGCCCTCGTTGGTGATGAGGGCGCGAACCTCGACGATATCGCCGGGGCTGATGATATCTGGTGTGACGCTGAATTCCAGGAGTACGGGCTTCTGGATAGGTATCGGTGGTGGCAGATAGATGGACGATGTACCAGCGACCCAGCCACGCAAGAGCGGGAGTTGATCGTAGAGCATATCGCCAGGGCAAGCAGTCTCGATAATGTCGCCGTGGCCGCAGAGGTTGGGGACATCGGCCCAGGTGAGCCAATCGGTGGATGACGTGACATCGACCTGTGGGGCACGGATAGCGATGAGTTTGGCCAGGGAATCCAGCGCGGTGGTGGTCGGCTCGGTGGCGGTGTAATCTCCAATCAAGGCAATGCCCATCGAGCCAACGTTGAAATCGTAGGCGTGGCCACCGACGACACTATCGCCGCCGAAGCGCCCTTCGTAGACGTTGCCAAGGTAATCGACGAGAAAGTTGTAGCCGATATCACCCCACCCGAGGGTAATCGCGTGATAGTAGTAGACTGCCCGGACCATCGCCGATGGATCGTCCCAACCGAACTGAGTATCGGTATGGTGGACGACGATCTTCCAGACTGGTGCATAGGTCGGGGGCCAGACTTCGCCCTGGCTCGGGTCCTGATTAACAAATCGGTAGGATTCATCTGCGCCCCAGCCAGCGCGCGGGATAATGAGATTGTCGATCAATTGGTATACGGGGGCAGCGAGGGTTCGTTGCGACGAGGTATCGATCATAGTTACGCGGGCTTCGCGAATATCGACACCGTCGGGAGCGGTTATTCGCAAGCGTGCTTGCTGGCCAGGGCCAAGCAGCGGGCCATGATGTCGCCAGCCTTCTTCGTCAACAGGCGCGTGTTCGTCGCGTGGGATGGTGATCCAATCGCTCCAGGTCTCGCCGCCGGAGGTCATGGAGATGGCAACAGTGACCTGGGATTCGTCGAATTGCTCTGCGGCTGGTCCACGCCAAGCAACGGCCAAGGCGGTGAATGGATGACCGGGCACAATGGGGTCAGTTTCAACCGTGCCGGATTGCGCAATTGGTATTTCGAAGGTCCACTGGCTGCGCTCGGCCGCAGAGACGGCCGCATTGACGGGCCAGCGAACCCGCTCCGCCATCGCGAGAACTGTTGCACCACTTGCTATCTTGAGCAGCTTGCGCCGCGTGAGTCGTTCAGGTCGTACCATGAGGACCTCTTATCCTCCCCGGAAACCAACGCCCACCGTACCTGCCGGGGCGGTCGTGCTTGCGACCGTGTATACCGTACCACTGGGTGTACGTACAGTCAAAGATCGAGCACGATTCGCTCAAATCGAGCAACTCAATCTGGAAACGATATACTCACATCTGAGACGACTTCCCATGAATTGGCACCTGCATGTCGGCATCGAATCTGATCAAGACAATACGGTCTGGTAGCGAAAGCCGGGCCACCGGAAAGCATTCGACACGAGGCTGGATCATCGCGTTCTTCGCGCTGCTGGCCCTGCCGCTGGTCGTGCTGCCGCTGATTCCGGGGTCGCTGGAGGGCAAGTCGCTGGCCGTGTTGCACGGGCTCTGTGCCCAACAGCCGACACATTCGATCTATTTTGGGGCGCAACGCCTACCCTTTGACGCCCGGATGACGGGTATTTACGGCGGTGCGGCGGTGACGGCGCTGGTGCTGCTCGGGTTGGGCCGCTGGCGGGCAGGCGGGCTGCCATCGATCGGGGCGCTGCTGATGATCGTGCTCGGCATCTTTGCGATGGGCTTCGACGGCGTGAACTCTACGCTGGCTGACGTGGGGGTTTGGAGTCTGTATGAGCCAGACAACCGGCTGCGACTGGCGACCGGACTGCTGACTGGGCTGACGCTGGCGACCTTCATCTGGATGCTGGTGGGTCAGGTGGCATTCCGGCCTGACGAAAGAAGCCGGACGCCAGTCTGGCGAAGCGGCTGGGAGCTGCTGATCGTCTATGCCGCACTGGCGGGATTTGGCGTGCTGGTGTCGGCGGGTATTGGTGCATTGCGCATCCCGCTCACGTATCTGTTGATCCTCGCGGCGGTGCTGGTGCTGACGAGTCTGATGGCTGTCTTTGCGCTGCTGATCAGCCGGGCAGAGGGCCGAGCGCAATCACTTGTTGAGCTAGGGCCGCAGATGACGGTGGGATTGCTGGCGGCGTTTGTGATGATGGGGGCGCTAGCTGGGGGGCGATTTCTGCTGGAGATCTGGGCGGGGATCCAAACGACGACCTAGACAACAACACAGGGCACTGAACGCTGTCCAATGCCCTGTGATCACCCGGCAAACCTCATTGTGCTACTCCTGGTTCACACGTTGAGATATTCAGGGGTGGTGCGTTACGTTAGCCGGTGCGGCGGGCGGCCTTGGCGGCCTTCCTGCGGCGCTTGTGCTCCGCTTTTCGCATCTTCGACCGGCGCTGTTCGCTCTTGCTTACGAAACGTCGCTTACTGCGGTACTCACGCAGAATACCCGAGGACTGCAGGTCCTTCTGAAAGCGGCGCATCAGCCCCTCGAAACTCTCGTGGTCTCGTGCTTCGGTCACGATCGGCAAACGAAATCACCCCCTCTCGGTGCCATCTGGCATGGATCAACCTTGCGACGACGATTCTCGCCGTCAACCGTCCAATTATACTGGACGATTCGGTGTGGTCGCGTTCGATGGGCTAGAGCGGCGTGGTTCTGGTATTGTTAGGCGTTGCACGATCATGCGGGATCGTGCGTATTGGCATGGGTTCTGTACGCATCAGAGCCGACTGGTCCAGGGAGGCAGATAGGCGGATGCCAGATCGACCAACTCTTGAAGCAGAAGATCGAACGGTCGTCGGGAAGAAGGTCAAGCGCTTGCGGCGCGAAGGCCTGGTTCCCGGGGTGATCTATGGAACGGTGGTTGAGGAGCCGATTTCGGTGACCCTCAGCGCCAAGGATGTCTACCGAGCATATATCGACTGGGGATCGATCTCGCTGATCGACGTCAAGCTCAACGGCGATACCCACACGGTCTACATCCGCAATGTCCAGCAAGATCCGATCAGCCGTACGCCGTTGCACGTGGAGCTCTTCGCTCCGAACTTGCTGGTGACGATGACGGCTGCGGTGCCGGTGCATACGCACGGTGAGGTCGAGAATCCTGATGCGGCTCTGACGCTGATTCAGGACTCGGTCGAGGTTGAGGGACTGCCGACGGATATTCCGGGCGCGTTTGAGATCGACGTCTCTAGCCTCAAGGAGATCGGCGACGCGCTGTACGTCAGCGATCTTGTGATGCCGGAGAATGTGACGCTGGTGACTGACCCTGAGGAGATGCTGGTGCGTCTGGCTGAGGCGCGAGCGCTCCCCGAGGAAGAGGAAGAACTCGAGGGCGAGGAAGGCGAAGTCCTGGCCGAGGGCGAAGAGGCGGCCGAAGATGGCGCTGCCGACGAGGAAGCCCCGGAAGAGGAATAGTCCGCTCCGAAACCCAATCGATTCGTGTGCTTTCACAGGCCGCCGGAACCATCCGGCGGCCTGTTGTTATGCGCGCCGCAAGCGATCGAGGATCTTGCGTGGGAGCGATGGCTGCTGGGCGGGGGTTGCGGCGATGACGGATTCGAGGTGTCGGGCGTAGTCGGCGGTCTCGGTATAGAGGCGTTCGAGCTTGTGGATGTACTCACGCTCGGCAGTCGTGCCGCGGCGCGGGCTGATAGCTTGGGGATGCCGGCAGTAGCGGACGAGCGGTTCGAGGACGGCAGGCCAGGTGTGGCGAGTTGCCAATGTCTGGATGTGCTGGCGGAATGCGGCTTGCTGGCCAGGGTCGAGAACGGTCTGGATAGCGGCGGCGACAGCTTCGACGTCGTTCGGCGGGGCGGTGACGCCGATGCGCTCGTCTTCGACGATCCCGGCCAGAACGTCTCCCTGGGTGCCGACGATCGGTGTGCCAGTCCAGAGGGCATCGAGGAGTCGGGTGCGATAGGCGAAGCGCGACTCGATGGTCGGGGAGTGCAGGGTGATGACGCAGTCAGCGTCGAGCAGCCAGCTGGCCCGATGCTCATAGGGCACCCAGTCGTTGAAGAAAACATGGGTGTCGAGCAGGTCGAGGTCGCGGGCCAGCGCTTCAGCCTCTTCGACGATACGCATCTCGGCAACGTGCGCGCCGGGGCTGCGGACGCCCATGAAGACGAGGGCGAGCTTGTGCCCCTGGTCAACGAGCAGCCCGGTAGCGCGGATGGCGGTGAGGGGATCGAGCCAGTTCCAGATACCGC
>CAYNTE010000187.1:0-5023 GCA_964399615.1 uncultured Thermomicrobiales bacterium | reverse complement strand
AGATCCTTCGACTCCGCTGCGCTTCGCTCAGGATGACATTGGACGTGGTCGTCTGAGTACGGGTGATGGCAGGCGGTGTCAGATTTCCCGAGCGATCCTTCGACTGCGCTGCGCGGAGCCTGCCCCGAGCGGTCGCCGAGGGGGGCGCGATGACTATCTGAGGTGGTCATCTAGATGGGGACGATGAGACGTGCCGCCGATCTCCCGAGAGATCCCTCCGCTGCGGTCGGGATGACAGGCTGGAGTGGACTTCTGGATGTGGAGATGCGAGCCTTCGTCGAACCCCGAACCCCGAACCCCGAACCCCACGCGTTGACGCCCGGCGTGGTGGTGGTGCCGGGCGTCGATCGCGTGGTGTATACAGGTGATGGGACGGGAAGATAGACGGCCCCGACGAGCCTTGGCGTCCGACGCCTGCTAGCGCTGCTCGTCCCCACATCCGAAGATGTACGCGGGGTACAAGACCGACCTAGCTGCCAGACGGGTAAACCCGTCCGCCGTTCGGTGGCTGCGCCTCGTGCTGTCCGCTGCGGATGCCGCTGAGGGGCACCACTTGAAGCAAGGTCAGCGCGTTCGCTTGCCGCGAACTCCTCCGCCAGATGCCTCAACTCACTCTGGCTTCGGTGCGTCGGTCCGTAACTCATCGGGACCGTACATACACTATAACCGTACGTTGCCTGCTTGTCAAGGGGTAGTTCCGAAATTGCTCGAAATTGGGTCAGCCCAGCGGCACTGACTGACTCTCATTGGCATCGACCCGGCTGGCAACCTCGATCGGCATCGACCGCAGTGCGGAGGCGAGCCAGACGGCGAAACCACACATGATGACGCCGAGGATGATGAAGACGATGCGGATATCGGTGCGTGCCACGAGAAGTGATCCGCCAAAGGGTCCAAAGAAGCCACCCAGCGAAGCGGCAGCGTTGGTGACGCCGAAGACGGTTCCGCGGCGAGAGAGCGGGGTCAGGTTGGTGACCAGGGCGTTGGCGCTGGGGATGATGCCGCCGGTGGCGATGCCGAGCAAGCCGTAGCAGACAATCAGCTGCCAGGGCGACTGGACGATCGCCAGGGGGATAAAGAGCACGGCGACGGCAAGTCCAGAGATGGTCAGCATCAGCCGGTGTCCCACGCGATCTGATGCGCGGCCGAGCACCAGTGCGGAGATAGCGCTGCCGATGCCGGAGACGCCAAAGGTGAGGCCGGCCAGGGAGGAGATTGGCGATCCGGCTGAGACCAGTTTCTCGACGAAGAGCGGCATGATCGGGATGAGCGCGCCGGTGGCCAGACGCAGGGCAAACATGATGCCGATGAGGGCGGGAATGGCCCCTGCCAGCAAGATGGCGGTCATCTTGAGGTTTGGCGCTGGCTGGCTGCCGTCGATCTCTGGCTGTGGATCGCGAACGAAGTGTTCGCGCGTGAGCACAGCCGTCAGGATGGTGGCGATGAGGAGCATGGCCGAGCCGACACCGAAAACGGCGCGATAGCCTATCTGATCGCCCAGCACGCCGCCGAGCATCGGGCCAACGGATATGCCGACGAAGATGGCTGTCTGCAGAAATCCGAGGGCGTAGCCGAGCCGCTCCTTCGGGGTGGTGACGGCGACCAGGGTCATCGCGGCTGCGACGGTGCCAGAGAGCGCGCCATCGAGGATGAAGAGGCCCAGCAGCTGCCACGGCGATGTGACCAGGCCCATCAGCCCGGTGGTGATGGTGCCGCAGAACATCGCGCGGACCACCATGTTCTTGCGCCCGAAGCGGTCGGACGCCATGCCCCAGAGGGGTGCGCTGATGGCGGCGAACCCAGCGCTGCTGGCGATCATTGCCCCGGACCAGAGGGCCCGGCTCTCGAAGGATGTTGCGCCGAGATCGGCGAGATAGAAGGGCAGGAAAGGGAAGCACATGGCGAATCCGAAGACGGTGAGCGTCTCGCCGACCCACAATACATAAAGATTGCGTCGCCAGAAGCTGTGTTGTGCGCTGCTATCCACCTGCCACACTCCAGTTTGCCGATGCAGGCCCATGCTAGCACGAGGTAATCGCGTGCGATACGGGGAGTCTTGACGAAGTGGCGATGGGAGGCTGGCCGTAGCTCGGGCAATGTTAAACTTGACTTTTAGATACTACAATCGTCCTGTGTGCTCATAGATCGCCTTGTGTTAGAGAGAGTGGTATCCATGACTATCATGCCGGAAATCATGACGCCAGAGCAGGCGGCTGATTATCTCCAGGTCAGTCGGGAAACAATTTACCGGTATATCCGGCAGGGGAAGCTTGGGGCCTCAAGACTGGGTCGTTCGTATCGAATTCCGAAGCGCAACCTGGATCTCTTGCTCTGGGAGAGTCGTACGCAGGACGCGCTTCCGCTGCGACAGTACACAATTGCTGAGGTCCAAGGGTTCCTCAGCGAGGATGTGTTGGACGAGGAGGCCGAGCGCATTGCGATGCGCTTCCGTGTGGGCCAGATGCACCCTTCTGGCTCGTAGATGGCGGTCGACGACTCAACGTTGCTGTTCATCGATAGCTCAATGCTGATTGCTGCGGCGGGTTCATCGACGGGCGGCTCCAGCTTCGTCCTTGAGGTGGTGGGCCGTGGCTTTCTCCGAGCTGCGGTCTCGCCGGGTGTGTTGATGGAGGCTGAAGGAAATATCCTCAGCAATCTACCTACTTCAGCACTCACGCGATACCGCCAGCAGATCCTGGCGCTCCCGTTCGTGGTTGTGCCGATTCCTTCGCAAGACGAACGAGAGGCCGTTGCGCCCATCTCTGGCGACAAAGATGCCCATGTGCTGGCCGCTGCGCTTGCGATTGAAGCCCCATTCGTCATTACGCTGGACAAGCGGCTGTTGCGAGCTATCAATGAGGCGTCACTCACGATCCATGCTCTTTCGCCAGGTGATTTCATCAAGAATTTGTTGCCAACTCATCCAGGCTATCGCTCGATTCGATAGGGATCGTTTCCCTTAAGACATAGAGGCGTGTCCGATAGGGCTTCGTTGCCGATGATGGTGCGCTAGGATGTTCGGCGAGAGCTGGGATATCAATCAAGGAGCAGGGTCATGAGCTATGAGGGTCATTGGAGCACGGAGCCGGGGCGCTGGGAGCCGGAACTGTCGCCGGAGGGGTGGGCGTTGATTCCGAGTGTGCGGACACCGGTGGTGAGTCCGGATGGGGCACGGGTGGCGTATCTGCGGGGATTCGACGGCCGGACGGATGTCTGGGTGCTGGATCTTGAAGGCGGCACATCCCTCCAGCTAACAGACGCGGTGACGCCGCAGGGGCCGGACCCGTTTCAACGCCAGGCGTATTCGCTGGGCTGGACTCCGGATGGCTCGCAGCTGGTGGTGGCGACGTCGGCTGAGGGGAAGCTGTATGCGTTTCCTGCCAGCGGCGGACCAGGAAAGCGAATTTCGGAGGCGGCGGGGAACCATCACACACCGGCAGTCTCGCCGGATGGCAAGTGGGTGGCGTTCATTGCCGAGCGTGGTGAGGATGTCGATATCTTCCTCAGCTCGATCGACGGGCGCGAGACGCGGGTGCTGACGGATCCGGACTCGGATGATTTCTACGCGCTGCCGCGCTGGTCGCCGGATGGGAAGTCTCTGCTTTTCGTGCGCTGGCCGCACTACGACATGCCGTGGGATGAGACGGCGATCGGGGTGATCGACATCGCTCGTGGCGAGGTGAAGACGCTGGCGTCGGGCGAGCGAGTGGCGAACGGCGGGCCGGTCTGGTCGCCGGATGGGCAGTGGATCGCGTTCGTTTCGGACCGCGAGGGTGAGTTCCCGAATCTGTGGCGGATGCGAGCTGATGGGTCGGACGCGGAACGGCTCTTCGAGGACCCTCACGATCATCTGGGCGCTGCCTGGTCGCCATCGGGGAACAGGATCGCATTTCTGCGCAACGAGGCCGGTGCGAACCAGATATGGGTTTGGGGCGATGGCGAGGCGCGGCAGATCACGCATGAGCCGGGCGCCTATAGCGATCTGCAGTGGGTCGATGATGAGCAGCTGGTGGCGGCCTATGAATCGGCGACGCAACCTGCGGATCTCTATCTGGTGAACCTGAGCGGCGAGCGCACGCAATTGACGCACAGTGCGACGGGGAATGTGCTGGCGGCGGAGATGGTGGAGCCGGAGGTCATCAGCTGGACCGCGAGTGATGGGCTGGAGATCACCGGCTATCTCTATGAGCCGGCGAAGATCGTGCCGGGTAAGCATCCGTTGATGGTCTCGATTCACGGCGGGCCGGTTGGTCTATCGACGATGCGCTGGCAGCCGTGGTTGCAGGAGCTGGTGCAGCGCGGCTGGGTGGTGCTCTTCCCGAATTATCGGGGCACCAAGGGCTTTGGGCGCTCGTTCATGGAGGCGCTCTATGGTGATTGGGGCGGCGGTGAGCTGGACGACTGCATTACCGGCGCGAAGGCGGTGATCGAGCGCGGGGCTGTGGATGCATCGCGGGTGGTCGCGACGGGCGGCTCGGCTGGCGGATACAGCACGCTAATCTGCATGACGAAGGCGCCGGACTTCTTCAAGGCGGGGATTGCGAGATTCGGGATTGCGGACTTGAAGACATTCCACGAGAAGACGTGGGTCTTCGAGAAGTACTACATCCAGAAGCTGATGGGTGGCACGGGGGCCGAGAAGTCCGAGCTCTACGAGGACCGCTCGCCAATCAACTTTGTCGACCAGGTCAAGGGTCCGATCCTGATTCTGCAGGGCGACATCGATATCGTCTGTCACCGATCTGAGATGGACAAGATGACCGAGGCCTTGCGTGCTGCCGGCAAGGACGTCGAGTACCAGGTCTATGAAGGTGAGGGCCACGGTTTCCGCAAAGTGTCCTCGAACGTCGACGACGCCAAGCGCAGCGCCGACTTCCTGGAGCGCAAGGTGCTGGATAGCTGAGGGGTGATTGGGAGTCGGGAGTCGGCCCGTTTGATGGCGGCTTCGTTCTGATGAAGGGGGCAGTAGTGGTGCGGGTTGGGGTGGATGCCGGGGGGACGTTTACGGATGTATGTGTGTTGG
>CAYNTE010000186.1:0-5029 GCA_964399615.1 uncultured Thermomicrobiales bacterium | reverse complement strand
CCCGAAGCAATCGGACGGGTGCGCTTGACAGGATGAATGCGATCAGACTCCCGGTCGAGCACGTCGTTGACCAGGTAGATCCCGCCGCTGACCAGACAAAAGCAGATGAAGGCGGCTATGGTCTTCACGACTTGTGAAGGATCATCAAGCCGGAGGTCAAATACCAGAGCCGCGCCGACGAGGAGATTCTTGATCCATTGTCGGGGCCGCATGGCCCGAATAAGGGCGAGTATGGAGAACCGAGGCTGCGCCAGCGGCGCATGCTCATCGACGGTCATACTTCAGAAACCTTGCTAGACATTGGCAGATTGACGTCGACTACTGAGATCCAATGGTATAGACATTGGCGGCATTCCAGAGCAACCACCCGGAGATCCCAAGGTCCTGACTGGCTTGAATCTGCGCCTGGATCTCGTTCGGACCATATTCGATACCGGGACCTAGCGAGAAGGCCTGCAACCACGGCCGCATCTTGGAGGCGTCGCCGCCCATACGCTCGATGCCGTGTCCCATCACCCAGGTAATCACGTCATATGGATGATCGTTAGGATAATCAAAGCCGAAGGTTCCCGGAGCGAAGTGTGATGGATACACCATCGGACAGATCACATCCAGATACGGCGCCACTTCCTCTAGATCCTGACCAATGCCCGCGTCACCTTCTTCCCACAACGAGATACCGAAGATATCGCCAGCGATAAGCACCCCAGTCGGGCCAACGGTCGCTCGCATCTGGTGCAGAAAGTCATTGATGGCTGTGGTTCGTGATTCCTCAGTGAACTCGACTCCGTAGTCAGCCGAATCGAGAGGTCCGTCGGTAGGGAACCGGATGTAGTCGAGTTGAATTTCATCGAACCCGGCGTTCGCGATCTCCATCGCAATATCGATGTTGTACTGCCAGACAGTCGGATTCATGGCGTTGACCCAGGCGAGTCCGTCCCAGGTCGTCCACGAGCCTCCAGTGTTCTTGTCCTTGATCGCGAGGTCAGGCTTGGCACTTGCCAGCACCGGATCCTCAAAGACCACCAGCCGGGCGATTGCATAGATGCCTCGGTCCTTCAGGTCCTTGATCCGGGAGGCCAAATCGTAGGTACTGTCGTTTGCGCCAATCTCATTCGCCAGCGGCACCTTGGTGTCGTAGCGGACGAGGCCCGTATTGTCCTTCACGTCCATAACGACCGCGTTGTACTCGGTCGACTCAATCAAATCGAGCAGTTCATTCCAGCGGGCATCGTTGGCAATGGTCAGGCCGGTCATGTAGATCGCCTTGACTTCAAATGGCTCGAGCTGTGCGTCGAATGTCATATCTGACGGGATCTCGCCGACCACTGTTCTGTACCCGTTGCGCTTGACCACGATGGTCCCGGTTTCCGGAGCGTCGGGCAGCGCGAAGACGCCGTCAGGGCCAGCCTGGGTGACAGAGCCATCAACTTGCACGATGGCAGATGGAACCGGATTGCCATCGGTGTCGGTAACGATTCCGGTCACCACATCCGGCCGGATCGTGAAATCGAGCACCTTGTTTTGCCCGACCGGTTGTGACACCTCGGAATAGCCGTTGAGTGAGATCTTCACGGTCGCGTCTGGCGGCACATCTGTGAGCAAATACTTGCCATCTTCGTCGGTCGTTGTCGTCTGCTCTGTGCCATCCGCGCCCATGACCGACACGGTCACGCCTGGCATCGGGTCGTCGGATCGCTCGTTGATTACTGTGCCGGAAAGTGTGGTGGGTCTCAGTGTGACATCGAGGGTTTCTTGTTCGGGGGTTATCGAGACTTGGGTGGGCTGATACCCATCACGAGCGACGGATAAGGATCCGGTCACGGGATCGTCAAATTCGAATTTCCCGGAACCGTTCGTCTCAACTGCTGTGCCGCTGACGGCAACTGCGGCCGCCTCGACGGGTTCCCCGGTGTAAGCATCTTTGACCGTGCCTACGAAGGCAGCATCGTCACCACGAGAGACCAGGAGTGTGATGATCCACAGCACGACGGCAACACCAAGGATGGCAGAATATCGCCACCCGATCTGAGGCAACAGGCGGCGTGGAGGGTATCCTTGTTGATCGTGCGGTGGCCTCACCGACCCCACTCCAATAAATCGCCCCCTGCCGTGTGTTGACCCAAATCACTTGCCACGATCGCTGGCTCTCCGTTCTGATCAGGGTGCACCCAACAACCTTCGTGCGCCAGCCGACCGAGCAAGTGTACACTTCCGAGCGAGAATCGGCGGAACCGTCGCGCTCCGGCTCTGTCCTGAAAATCTCTTCGCCGGAGAACCCGGATGGATGATACTTGTAGTGACTATCCAAGATGTCGTCGCTCAGTTGCGGACTGAACTCGATTTGGTCGAGGCGCGGCTCCTTCGTTCGACGGCGGTAGAATATCCCCTGGTCGGTGACTTCCTCAGCGCTATTGTCAAGGGCGGAGGCAAACGTCTCCGTCCCCTCTTGTTGTTCTTGTCGGCTCGTCCGTTCCACTACGATCCGGAACTCTTGACCCCGGCAGCCACTGGCATTGAGCTCCTGCATACCGCATCCCTTGTGCACGATGACACGATCGACAATGCGCTCCTGCGACGCGGCCAGCCAACGCTCAACTCCGCCTTCAGCTCGGAAGCCGTAATTCTCCTTGGTGATTATCTGTTCGCTCAGTCCGCCATACTTGCCACCGAGACGATGAATCCGCGTGTCGTCCGCGTATTCGCAACCTCGCTCGGTTCGATCTGCGATGGTCAGCTTCGCGAGATCTTCGACGGTGCACGCCTCGATCAAACGGAAGCCGAATACGAGCAGCGAATCTACGGCAAGACAGCCTCGCTCTTCGCCGCTGCCGCAGAAATGGGGGCTATCCTCGGCGGAGCGGGCGACGATGCCATCGAGATGATGCGAGGCTTTGGCACCGACGTCGGGATGGCCTTCCAGATCGTGGACGATGTGCTCGACTTCCGCTCCACCAGCGAGCAAGTTGGCAAGCCCGTCGGTGCGGATCTGCGACAGGGTACGATCACGTTACCCACGATGCTCTATCTCGAAGGTAGTGACGGGGCGCCGACCGCCACACTCGTGCGGCGCATCATTGATGGTGAAGATGTCAGCGAGGCCGAACTGGTCTCAGCCACACGAGAAATCTCGGCTTCGGGCGCAATTGATACCGCATTGGAGAAGGCGGAGGCGTATATCGAGCAGGCCGTCGAACGCCTATCCGTGCTTCCAGCCGGCGAGCCACGAGATCTCCTCGAAGTCTTTGCACGCAGTGCCGTCGAGCGCGAATACTAACCAGCGCCGCTACATCGCAACCAGATTCTTCTCATAGAGTCGAGACTCGACTATGGACCAGAGCGATGCCTGGCCTGGCGACGCACTGGCGATATCTTCCGACAGCTGGTGCGGAAGATCTGGCGTCAGGATAATCGTTGGCGAACCGATCTTGAAACGCCGGTCGAGCGTCTCGATCAACTGGTCGACCTCATGCTCATGCTCGGGCCGCAAATCGCTGAGAATCAGCAGATCCGAAGTCACCGTCTGCGCCAGCGTCTTAGTCGATATCTGCGATGCCAGCTCAAGGTTCTCACGCGCTTCCTTGCTCAACGTCTCCTGCTCACGGCGCATCTGCTTAAGTTCGACTCCAACGAGGTAGGCCGAAAGCGCAAAGTCGCGCCAGGGCACATAGACGTAGCTGTACGTCGGGCGCATCTCACGAGCACGTGCCAGCAGATAGCTGGTGATGCGGGCAGACCGCGATCCCGAAGCGTTGTAAATCAGCCAGCCCTCGCCGTAGCGTACCCGTCGATCTACCGTGTCGAAGTAGTCTGTAAGCCGGTGCAGGAGATCGCGGTCCTGCAACGGCAACATGCCATCGATAAAGTTGGCGTGATCCATCGATTTCACCTCAATCTAGCTGGATTGAGACGCCGTCCTGGGTCCGACCTCGCCGCGTAATGTTTGGTCTCAGTGTACGCCATCAAGCAGACTGACGATGCCCATCTGCTAGAGCAGCCGGCTGAAGATTTCGCCGAACGCCTGCGTGTCAACTCCGGCCGCGACAGTCTGCTGATTATCTTCGGGGGCCGGATACGCCAGCCGCGTGCGACCCCGCACGTGCTCGTCAACCTCGACTATCACCAGCCCGGTACGCGTCTCCAGCAGGTCTGGGCGCTCGAGCGATGCGACCGCCAGCGGATCATGAAGCGAGACACGATCGCGGCCACGTCCCTCAAACGTGCCGCGGCAGACCTCACGCACGAGCACCGAGGTCGTTCCCTCGGCGTCAGCAAGCGCCTCCCAGCCCGGCCGGTCGAGGATAGTCCGTTGAGTGACATCAAGCCCGACCCAGGTGGCATTGAACTGCGCATTCGCAACAATCGAAGCGGCCTCAGGATCGACATAGATGTTGAACTCCGCGACAGGCGACTCATTTCCAGCCTGAAAGAACGCACCGCCCATGATCGATAGCCGCCGCACCATCGACGGCAGGTTCGGCTCGATGCGCAGCGCCACCGCAAGATTCGTCAGCGGACCGACGAACGCAAAGTCGATATTTCCGGCATACTCGCGGGCCAGCGAGACGATGGTCTCTGGCGCAGACGATCCGGCAACATCGCGGTTCGGCTCGGGAGCGTCCCAGCCGCCGAGCCCTTCCTCGCCATGGATGTGCGCAACGGTAACCAGCGGTCGTGTGATCGGCCCTTCCAGCCCTCGATAGACCGGCACGTCTGAACCGAGCCAGTCCAGCACACGCAGCGTGTTGCGCGTCGTGTGGTCGAGTTTGACGTTGCCGCCAACGGTCGTAACAGCGATAAGTTCATGCGTCTCAAGCGTGGTCGCCAGTGCAATCGCCATCGCGTCATCGACACCTGTATCTACATCCAGAAGCAGGGGCACCCGATTTGAACTCACCCTTAGCCCGTTCCTCTCAGTGGCTTTTCAACCCTCGATGATTGCGATCACGAGGTCATTGACATTCGTGCCGGTAGGACCAGGACTCAGCACCGCATCCCGACTAGCGAGATACGTATATGAGTCGTTATT
>CAYNTE010000185.1:0-5136 GCA_964399615.1 uncultured Thermomicrobiales bacterium | reverse complement strand
CGATGGCGTCGACGATGCTCAAACGGCGCTGGACACCAGCAGCGACGCCGTGTATGGCCGGTGGTGGCCGACGCTGCGAGTTACCATCATCTACCAGCTCCTGGCTGGCTTGCCTGGACCACTGATCGGACTCGTCCTGCTCATTGGCGGGACGGCGACGGTGCAGTTTGCCAACAGTCTCAGTGGCGTAATCTATGCCGTGACTATCCCAGTCACCGTCATCGCGCTAACCGTCTATTACACCGAGCTCCGCAATATTCTGGACACCTCTCCCGAATTCTCCGGGAGGGATCGTGAGCTGCAGCCTGAGGGATAGGCGCCTATCAGGTGCAGGGTCAGTACAAGGAAGCGATCGAGCGCAGAGTATAATGCCGCCAGAACGCGCATTTCATGAGCTGAGGAGGGTCGTATGATCACACTGCTGGAAATTGCGTACCCGAGCATGCAGGTGGCCGAAGATGCTTTTCCGAGACCTGGCCAGCTACAACGACAAGAACTCGCTCAGATCTCCGACGCCGTCTCCAATGCCACTGACCGGGTGATCAGCGAGATGCGAAAGTATGACTTCGGCGATGCCGTCGCCGGTGCCCAGTAGAAGTATCCGATTATGACGAAGAGCCGTGCCTCGTAACGCACGGCCCTTCGCGTCAAGTTAGGTGTTCGATGTCGTTCATCATTCGCTGGCTCATCACTGCCGCAGCCATCTTTGTCGCCGCCTGGATCGTCCCTGGCATTCACGTCAATGGCGACTCGGGTTGGGTGACGATCGCCATCGTTGCCGCCGTGCTGAGCCTGCTCAACATCTTCGTCAAACCCATCCTGACGATCGTCTCCTGCGGCTGCATCATCCTCAGCCTCGGCGTCTTCCTGCTCTTCATCAACGGCGCCATGCTCTGGCTCACTGGCTGGATCGCCGAAAACTGGCTGGATGTCGGCTTCTCAGTCGATACCTACTGGTCAGCCTTCTTCGGTGCGATCATCATCAGCATCGTTTCATTCGTCCTCACCGTCATCCTCGACGAAATCTAGATCCCCTCAAGCTCAGGCAGCACCTGCTCCTGATAAAAGCGCAAGAATCCCTCTTGCTTGGGGCCGATCTGATGAATCACGACGCGATCAAATCCCATCTCGGCCGCCTTCCGCAGTGCCTCGACATGTGCTTCGGGGTCCGGCCCACACGGCGTATGCTCCGTTGCGACCTCCTCCGTCACCAGCGTCGCCGCCTGCTCGAAGTGCTTGGGGAGGGCTAACTCCTGACTCAGTTGACCCGGAATGCCTGAGTTCGGCCAGACCTTGTGCACCATCTTCCGCGCAGCTGCCTCATCCTCGTCCCAGCAAACGTTGACTTGCGTGGTCGTGACCTTGCCCTTGCCACCAGCCTGATTGAAGTTCTCCAGCGCCTCGGCCACCGGAGCCGACGTGATCAGGCCGTCGCCAAGTTCCGCCGCTACCTCGGTCGACTGTGACCCCATGGCCGCGACCATGATCGGCGGCAACTCATCAGGCAGGGTGTAGATTCGCGCATTCTCCACCGTGAAGTAGTCACCGTAGTAGGACTGGTAGCCGCCCTCCCAGAGCAACCGAATGATCTCGATCGCTTCCGCCATCCTGTCCAGCCTTACCGCTGCTTCCGGCCAGTGTTCGCCGGTGATATGTTCATTCAAATTCTCACCTGTGCCGACACCCAGGAAGAATCTCCCTGGCATCATCGCCGCTGACGTCGCCGCCGCCTGAGCGATGATCGCCGGGTGATAGCGAAAGGTCGGGCAGGTTACACCCGTGCCCAGCGTCAACTGCTCCGTCGTCGCCGCCACACCACCGATCACTGACCAGACAAAGGGACTCTGGCCCTGCGCATCGACCCACGGATGAAAGTGATCCGAAACCCACGCCAGCCGAAACCCGACTTGCTCCGCAAGCTGGGCATTCTTCACCAGATCATTCGGCGGGTGCTCCTCCGAGGAAAGCACGTATCCAAAATCAGTCATGTTCAGCGTCCTATCAGATGAAAGGCGAAATCTACCCCTAGGGTAAATGCCGCACCTCCCACCTTCGATAGGTCGCGATACAGGTGGCAGGCACAAATAAAGTAAGGATTCTCGTGCGTAGACATTTCGTCAAATATGGTCTATTCTGAGGTTATACGGGGAACAGAGGGGGCAAATATGAGGAAGTGCGTGCGACTCGTTGCCGCGGGGGTGGTAATGGCTGTCGTGATGATCGCTCTAAGCGCGACGATCACTCCGGGCTCAACGACAGCCCACTGGTCGTCGGCCTATTCCAACGAAGATTCCACTGGCCATGCCCACACCGACTGGATGGCCCCACTTCCAGACGCGATGCCACTCAGTCAGCTCTCGATACCAGGCACCCACGACACAGGCGCGTTCACTCTTGGCAGGGAAACAACCGAGACCCAAGCCATGGACTTCACGGCCCAGCTCAACGCAGGGATTCGCGTCTGGGATATCCGCCTGGGACGGAATCCCACCGTCGGCGAAGTCTGCAACGACGTCGATGAGCTCTACATCTTTCACGGTTTCGTTTGCCAATTCAATGAATTCGACGACGACGTGCTCGCCGCCGCCACCGATTTTCTCGACGCACACCCAGGCGAAACGATCCTAATGCGCGTTAAGGAAGAGCATGGCTCCTTAAGCGAAAGTGAGTTTGCCGCCGCCGTCGAAGTCAATCTGGCAGACGTCTCGTCGTATCTCTACACCGGCTTGAGCAGCAATCCCACTCTTGGAGAAATGCGAGGCAAGATCGTCATCCTCCAGAACTACGCCGGGCCACACGTCGGCCCGCAGTGGGGATCGCTGAACATACAAGATGAATTCAGCGTGACCACTAACTGGGATCTTGCCGACAAGTGGGACCACGTGAAAGATCAGTTCATCGCGTCTGACAATACCGCCACGATGGACACTATCTACGTCAACTTCCTCAGCGCTGCCGGTGGTTCCTTTCCCTACTTCATCGCCAGCGGCCACTCCAGCTGGGAAACCGATGCCCCTCGACTACTCACTGGCTGGCTCCGCGGTGCTGCAGCAATACCTGAGGTGAATGACTGCGACGACTTCGATCAGTGCATTGACGAATATCCAAGCGTCGACTGCGTCTCTCTCTTCGGCCTCGAAACCTGCTCAGTCGCATTCGAAGGCGTCAATATTCTCTCGATGAATTACATCAATTCCAGCATTGACCATCGCACCGGCATCGTCATGGCCGATTTCCCCGGCGACGGGCTCATCTCCGCCATCGTCAACCTCAACCCCTGGAATCTGCCACCTGTGCCAGATGCTGGGGGACCATACGCCGTCAACGAGGCCTCGGCCGTCACATTCGACGCCTCCGGCTCCACCGACCCAGACGGTGACGCGTTGCAATATCGCTGGGATTTCGACGGAGATGGAACCTGGGACACCGATTTCTCCACAGACCCAACCGCGTCCCACACTTGGACTGACGACTACACCGGCACGGCCATCGTTGAAGTGACCGACGGATTCGCATCTGATACCGATACAGCAACCGTCACGGTTTTCAACGTCGCCCCGTTTGCAACAGCCAGCGGCTCGACGATCGACGAGAACGGAATCGCCACCGTTAGCGGCACGATCTTTGATCCCAGTCCGGACGACACCTTCACCGTCACCATCGACTGGGGCGAAGGCAGCCCAATCGACTACCTCTACCCAGCCGGGTCGACCACATTCAGCGAGCAACACCAGTATCTCGACGACAACCCATCAGACACCCCAAGCGACGTCTACGAACTTGCTGTGACGGTCACCGATGACGACGCATACGCTGGTACCGCCAACACGACCGTCACCGTCAACGACATCGCACCAGTGGTCGCCATCGACTCAGTCATCGACGAGACCGGAGCGGAAGTCGGAAGCAGCATCCGCCAGGTGCTGACCGAGCTCCGGGTCGAGTTGGCTGGCAGCTTCACCGATATCGGGAGTCAAGATACCCACGTCGCAGCCGTCGATTGGGGTGACGGAACTGTCAACGGCCTCGGCTCAACCGCCGGCGCCGTCACCGACTCACATGTCTATGAGAATCCCGGTATCTATACCGTCACCCTCACCATCACTGACGACGACGATCTGGCGACCAGCGCCAGCCACTCAATCACCGTTGTCGACGCAACCGGCGCAGTCATGGGCATCCCCGGGCAGTTAGGCGTGATTCTCGAAGGTGACGTCTCGTCCTCCGCCGTCTCACACATCAACACTGCTATCAGCAATCTCATCGGTAACAACGGCGGCAAGGCAGCCAACGGTGCGCTCGATATGCTGGAGAAGGGCAACCACAACGCGGCTCTCGTCAAGATCGTCCAGGCACTCCAACACCTCTCAGCATCACGAGCCGATGGCGGACCCGACACCACCGCGATAGAAAGCCTCTTGGCCTTGACCGCCAAGAGCGTCGCCGTCGATCAGGTTGAGATGGCCGAAGAGATCGCTTCCAAACCCAACGAGCATCGCAAGATCGACCAAGCGCGAGACTTGATCGAAGAGGGTGATGTATATCTCGCTTCCGGCGAGTACATGGATGCTGCCGAGCTGTACAAGCAAGCGGTTCGAAAGATCTAGGCCCGCCAGCACAATCTGGGCATGGACGTCCTGGCACTCGGGATGTCCGTGCTCAGAAGCACCATCTTGACCAATAGCCCGTCCCACGAGTAGGCTGCCCACGGGGTCAAGCAAGCACATCGACAGGGTGAGATCTCAATGACCACGATTGATCACGGGAACTTGCAGACCATCGCAGCAGCTGCGACCGGTCGTATCGCCTGGTCCGCCAGCAGCGAAGACCTCAATACCAACCTGCTGACCCTTCGACCTGGAGAGTCAGTTGATACACATCGCAACGATGAAGTCGATGTGTTGCTGGTGACGATCGCTGGCGAAGGCACCATCACCATCGCAGGCGAGCAGCATCCGCTATCCCCCGGCGTCGCCGTCATCATCCCCAAAGGCACTGAGCGTGCCATTTCCAGTGAGACGTCGCTAGCCTATTTGACCTGCCACAAGCAGCGCCGCGGGCTATGGCCAACCACGCGGCCTCAACGATCAAAGGAGCCCCAATAATGCGCCGCAATCACGCCAAAGCTCGACTTGC
>CAYNTE010000184.1:0-5159 GCA_964399615.1 uncultured Thermomicrobiales bacterium | reverse complement strand
TCCGCACCAGTTTTTGCTGGCGCCAGCGACTCTCGATTGTCGAAGAAGATACCGGGGTAGCGCATGGCCAGCCCGCCGAGGAAGAGCGTCAGCCCCACGCCGCAGAAGAAGATCGTGATCCCGACGCCGGAGCGGTCGGCGATCCAGCCAATCGGCAACGTGGCAGCGGGTACCAGCGCCCAGGTCATCATATAGATGCTCATCACTCGCCCGAAAAGCTGCCGCTCTGTCTGCTCGATGATCGCGACGCGGTTGATCGTCAGATAGCTCTGGCTGGCGAAACCGATCCCGGCCAGCAGCACCAGCGAGAGGTGGAAGTTGGTCGAAAGCGCAAACCCGCACAGCACTACGCCAAACATCAGCCCCGACATCAGCTGCAACCTGCCCAAATCGGGCCGGTCCGCGAGATATGCCGCCAGCAGCGAGCCGATAATCGCCCCTACCCCGACGGCCGTGAACATGAAGCCCAGGCCTCGGGCATCCACATTCAGCACATTCTCCTGGAAGACCGGCAAGAGCTGCTGGAATGGCATCCCCAGCATCGTCAGCCCAAACGCCGCCGCCATCAGACCGAAGAGCCCGCGATGCTGCCAGATGTAGCTGAACCCCTCGGACATCTCGCTGAATGCGCCGCGCGACGAGGTCCCACCCCGCAGCCCCTTCGGGACATAGAGCAAGGTGAACGTCGAGAGCACATAACCGAGTGCGATGGCATAGAAGGCCAGCGTCGGCTCGAACGCAATCAAGATGCCTGCGATTGCTGGCGAGGTGATGCGGTTGATATTCCGGCCAGTCGAATCCAGCGCCAGCGCATTGGCGACATTCTCCGACTTCACCAAGTCCGGAATCACCGCCGTGCGTGCTGGCATGTTGAAGGGTTGCAACCCGCCCTGCAGCAAGCTGAGGACGATCAGATGCCAAACCTGAATGATGCCCATATGAACAAGCACGGCGTTGATCAGCGAGAACACGGCTAGGAGCGCCTGCGACGCGATCAGCATCCGCCGCTTGTCGAACCGGTCCGCCGCGACACCTCCAATCGGCGCAAGCAGCAGTTGCGGCACGCCGCGCGCAATCGCTACCACACCCAGCATGAACGCCGAGTCGGTCAGATCGAACGCCAGCCACGAGCGGGCGACAATGTTCATTTGCATGGATGCAGTCGAGAAGAGCAGGCCGATCCAGAGATATCGGTAGTTGATCTCCGAAAGTGAGGCGAAAGTCCGCCCGACTCCCTGGCGAATGCCAACGGTAGAGATGTGACGCTGGACAGTGCCAGCCACTGAAGGTAACCTCCGCACCGGCGAGAAAAGCCCCGCCAATCACTAGGGAAACCACCCCTAGATTTGCGGTATCATACAGCATCTAGAAATTGTTTACCAGTGCTACACCATTCTTGCGCCTGAATAGGTACAATCCCCCTATGATCGATACTCGTGAAGAACTTCTAATCGAAACTGCCTTGCTCTATGGCCGGTCAATGCGTGTGTTAGATCCCATACGCCTGCGCGTCTGGGACAATATGGGAATCGCCCAGCCGCAGCTACGCATCCTCTTCCAGGTGCGTGCTCGCCCAGATATCGATCTTCGTAGCCTGGCCGAGAGCCTCGGCATCAGTCCCTCGGCGGCCAGCCAGCAGGTCGATAAACTCGTCGAGCGCGAGCTTCTCGCACGCACGCCAGACCCCGCCGACCGGCGACGCCTGCAACTCAACCTGACCGACCTGGGCCGTGCCGCCACCCGCGCGCTCTCCCGCGCCTCACACAACTACGTCCAGGAAATCCTTCAAGGTCTGAGTGATGATGATCTGCGCACCTTCCACGAACTCCTGGAGAAGATCCTCGACCGGGCCGACCAGATCCCCGTGCCATCTGGCTTCGCCCCAGAAGATATCGAACTCGAGAAATCCCTCCGCCGGCGCTAACGTCCACTACATCCCGCGTAACACTTGCCTCTCGGCAGCGTCTAGCCTCTTGGAAAGGGGTGGACGATGACCGATGACCTGCTGCAGCGGGCGCGACGCGGCGAGATCGATGCTCTAGAGGCGATCTGTGAACGTGAATGGCGTCCTGTCTACGGCATCGTCTACCGAGCAGTCGGCAACGTGAGCGAGGCTCAGGATCTCACCCAGGAGACATTCATCCGGGCACTCCGCTCATTCGACCGCTTTCGAGGGGATCAGCGCGCCTTCCGAGCCTATCTGGGAACGATCGCACGCAATCTCGTGCGCGATCGCTGGCGACGCCGTGGCCTGCAACAGGTTGCGATGGATGAAGCCGCCCAGATCCCCTCGACCCGTCCTGGACCTGAAGAGCGCGCGATGGGTGGTGTCGATGCCGAGACGCTGCGAACCGCAATGGCGACCCTGCCAGAGTCGTACCGAACCGTACTCTGGCTTCGCATCGTCGAAGGTCGGCCCGCCAAGGAAGTGGCCACCATGGTCGGCCGCAGCCCTGGGGCCGTCCGTCAAATTCAGCACCGCGCCCTCGTCCAACTGCGCTCCAAGATGCGGGAGGAATCACGATCATGAACCGAAATTCCAAGCACAATGACAGCCAGGAGCAGCAGCTTGACCGTCTCATCGATGCCGTGGTCGCGGGCCACGATACCCCGACGGACGGCGAGCTTGCCGTCCTCAGCGACATCACCGTCAAATTGCGAGAGTTTCGCGACATCGTCTGGCCAGAGCCAGATTTTCCTCAGATCCTTGCGGGCAGACTCCAGACCGAGCTCGCGCAATCTGCCGCCAGCAGCACGGAGCGTGGCAGCCGGCCCATCCTGCCCGAAGCAACACCCACCCAGCGTCGGCGCAGAACCAAAGAGCAAACTCCGGACTGGCACGAACTCATGCCGCCCGAGCGCAAGCACGGCTGGGCGCGCTCCATCGCCGGTCTGGTGGCTGGTTCGGCTGCCCTCGGCGTGCTAGCTCTCATCCTTGCCTTCGCCTTCGGCAACCTCGGCAGTGATGGCGATGGCAATCAGGCCGCCGTTCCACCAGCCGAGATCGCTGACGCCGTCATTGCCTTCGCGCGCGATACCGGCCAGTTCAAGCCGGATGTCCTCGCCGTCGACGCCAGCGGCGAACACGAGGCGAACATCACCCAGAACGACGCCTACGACAGCTCCCCTGCCTGGGCGCCGGATGGCAATCACCTCGCCATCACCAGCGACCGCGACGGCAGCCGCGCCATCTACACCATGAACGCCGACGGCTCCGGCATCCGGCGCATCAGCGACGACGATGCCGCCATGACCCTGCTGCCAGCCTGGGCATCCGATGGCACCATGATCTCCTATACGCAGATGAGCTCGACCGAGGGCAGCGCCCCATCCGACATCATCGTGAAGTCGACCGATGGTGAGACCGTCTGGACTCTCAGTGAGACGCTGGCAGCCCAACCCGAGATGGGAAGCGACCACATCAGTGGCGTCAGCAGCGTCTGGTCACCAATCGCTCCGCTGCTCCTGATCGGGGCGGAGACGACCGACCACAACGTCCTCTTCATTGCCAACGTCATCACCTCGCAGATCGAGCGCTACGACATGGGGCCCGGCGAAACCAGCTGGCCCATCTGGTCGCCCGATGGCCAGCAATTCGCGATCGCCGATGGCCAGCGCGTGCTCGTCGGCGCACCCGGCGGTGTGGCGATGAACCCGCTCGCCGATCTCTCCAGCACCGGCATCACTACCATCGACGGCATCGCCTGGTCACCTGACGGATCACAGATCGCCGTAGCTGGTGCGACTGGGGAAGGCGCACAACTCGCCGTCGTCGATGTCGCTAGCGGCACTTCCCAGACCATCAACCATGCCGATGGTCAAATCGTCTGGCCGCAATGGGCGCCGCAGGGGCACCGCATCGGTTATCTCCACGTCGGTGTCGACACCGTCGAAATCGTCGCGATTAGTCCTGATGGCAGCCAGGCCGACGTCCTCGCCAACGACGTATGGGCCGGCGATGGTTCCGTGCCCTTCGACTGGCGACCCAACACCACACCATTCGAACAAGTCGTCCAACCCACGCCATCACCCTCGACCGATGGCACGCCCGCCGCTCCGACGGAAACCGTGCCCGGCGGCCTGACACCGACGCCGCCTGCCACCGAAGCCCAGATCACCGTCGTGCCCTACGAACTCACCTGCGATTCCAGCGCCGCCATCAACGGCAGCGGCTTCCCGGCCAATACAACCGTCGAGATCCGCGTCTACGGTGACACGGTCCAGACCGTTGAGACCGCCCCAGACGGCACCTTCAGCTTCGAGAATCTGCTGCCAGTCACCGAGCTCATCCCCGACTGTGGATCCATCTCGGGAGAGATCACCGTCGAGGCCTTCATCAACGATCACGTTGTCACGAGCACTCCAGTGACCCTCACCACTTCCGGCGAATCGACGTCCGAGCCTGCTACCGAAACTGCCTCACTGGTCCTCCAACCGGCCGTCGGCACCTGCGAGACGACCGTCACCGCCACCGGCACGAACTTCGTCCCCGGCACCATCATCAACTTCCTGAGCTTTGCGGCCCGAAGCGACAACGGTCTCAGACTCAGCGCTCGTCCTACCGTCGCCGACGACGGCACCTTCACGGCCACCATCCCGATGAACGAGGTCGCCGGCCGCTGCAACCCCGAGCAAATGCCGCCGGGCGGTATCGTCTACAACATCACCGCCCATGAAGGCGTCGAGCTCGGCACCAAGCCCACCGGGTCATTCGATGGGCCGTTCGCCATGGCAAGCGTCATCTTCACTACCAACTCGAACGCCCAAACCCCAGAAGACTTGCACCCCGAGATGATCGCCTGGGCCACCGAGAAGGTCCGGATCTTCCTCGACGAGCCAGACGCGACCTTCGACGCCACTGTTACCGGCGAAGGTGTTGAACGCATCGTTAACCTGCAGCGAAACCCCAACAGCGACTCATATGACGCCTTTACGCTCGATCCCCAATTGGATGTGATCACCTACGCCAGTATCCAGAGCAATACGTCGGAATCGGCTCCTGCCGACGCCATCAGCGAGGACGAGGCGCTGGCGCTTGCGACTTCCTACGGCGAGCGCTACGTACGGGGCTTCTCAGAGCTAACGCAGCGCGAATCGTCGACCGTTGCCTACAGGTTCCCATCTGGCGAAGAAGATCAAGTGTTGCAGGTCACTTGGCA
>CAYNTE010000183.1:0-5297 GCA_964399615.1 uncultured Thermomicrobiales bacterium | reverse complement strand
GAGAGAGTGGGGTTAGCGGACGTTGGTGAGCACGCGGCCGACGGTCTCGGTGGAGATGGGGAAGCATTCGAGGGGGTCGGAGACCGGCAGCAGGTGCTCGATGTTGAAGCGGTAGGCTGGGCCGCAGGGCACGGTGAAGGGTGAGAATGGATAGGCCAGGTTGCCCGCCGTTGCCAGGATGCCTGGGTAATAGGCGTGTTGGACGCTACCGCGCAGATACATGCAGATCGCGCTGGCAAGCTCCTGCGTCGGGGCCACAACTTCAAGCAGCAGGCCGATCTCCAGCGGTACGTGCCCGGTCTCCGGCTCAAGACTGCCCATCACGGCATTACGGCCGTACTGCCGCGAGGTGATCTCGAAGTTGCCGCTGTGCTCGGCGAAGCGGTCCTCGGTGTCGGCGATGGCTTCAGCCAGGACGTCGTCGATGCAGCCGATCAGGATCGGATCACGCACACCGGTCATGCAGATCGTGCGGTAGCCCGCAAGGCGCGAGCCTTCAAGCTTGAGCTTGTAGACGGGATCGGTAATCCAGCGGCTGCCACTGACACGCACCCGCCGCTCGTCGAGCTGCTCAAACTGCGTATCGGTCAGATCGTTGATGCCGCCCGGTCCCGCCTGATGATAGGGGTCTTCGCGCTCATAGAGCGTGTGGGATGCGACGGAGTGGACGGCACAGCGCCGGAATTCGGCGGGCGGATCAAGGATGAAGGCATCTTCGGTCAAGAAGCCGACCAGCGAGCCGTGCAGGTCGCCGGGAACACAGGACATCGAGCCGCACTCCAGGATCTTGCCCATGTGCATCGCCAGGCCCTGGTCGAAGCCCTCCTTGACCGGCAACGCCGCGAAGAGTGCATCGTCGCAGGCCCGGCCCGCCAGCACGACATCGGCGCCTGTCTCCAGCGCAGCGATCAGGGGCTCGACACCCATCTGGGCGACGATTGCGGCGGAAGCATCAATCTCTTCCTCCGTCAGCTCATTCGGCGCACCGAGGGGCTGGATGTCGTCAACGCGGCCCTTGAGATACTCCTTGTCGATCTCGGACTGCACAGTGGCGACTTTGACCTGCATCCCCAGCTCACGGCAGACCTCATCGAGCATCTCCAGCCCCATCGCCACCTGAGCGTTGGTGCCGTTGGTCATGGTGTTGCCGATGATCAGCGGGATCTTATGTTGCCGGCTGGCCTTGAGTAGCAGCTTCAGATCCGCCCTCACATTCACTGGGTGGAAGAACGGCTCGCCACTCCCCAGGTAGTAGGCGCCTGGATCGACCGACCCGCCATCGACAGCGATGAAGTGCGGATCGTATTCGAGTGACTTCATGACCTCCTCAGGTCGACATCCATGGCCCAGCTTCCCGGGCGACATGGCGCGTATTTCCTTCATGGCTGTGTTCCTATCGCGTTGCTATCCAGTTGTTCAAGCTCTATGCCCACAGTCTGTATTACCTCTTGCTAGATCCGGCTGCGTGTGCTCTGGAGGAAACGGGTCCGATCCCTCCAGAGCTCATGCGTCGAAGATTGTGGCTGCTCTGATGTGAGGTTTACTCCTTATCGACGCCTCCCAAGACCAGCACAGAATTCGGGATCACCTCGATGCCGCTGATGTTTGAACGGTGTGCGAACAGGTTGTCCTCTGAGTGCAGCGTGATGAACGGCGCGAACTCCCAAACGATCTCTTGAATCTGCGCGTAATACTCCGCGCGTTCTTCGACGTCGAAGCTGCTACGAGCCTTCACGAGCAGATCTTCGACCTCTTCGTCATAGAAGCGCGTAGTGTTGTTGGCTCCGGAATCCCAGTGCTCCTTTGAAAGCTGTTGCGTGAAGATGGCGTCGGCAAACCCAGCTCCACGACCGATCATCCAGAGTGTGCGATCGGGATCGGCCCAAAGCGAGGTGTAGGTGGCCCACTCGAAGGTCTCAAGGTTGGCAGTGACACCGACTTCGCTGAAGTAGAACTGGACGGCCTCGCAGATCTCACGATCCTTCAGATAGCGGCCGATCGGGCACCACATATCAATCTCGAAACCATCGGCATGACCTGCTTCAGCCAGTAGCTGCTTCGCCATCTCGGGGTCGTAGTCGTAGCAATTCTGATCAGTGTAGAAGTCTGGCCCAACAGCAGGTGTAACCGGTGAACACCGCAGGGTGCCATAGCCCTGCAACAGATCATTGAGAATCGCATCCCGATCGATCGCGTAATTGAGCGCTCGGCGAACGAGGACGTTGTCCAGGGGAGCCTTATCGGTCAATATCTCGAACGTCACCATGAGAATGCCCCTGGCAGCCAAGACGTCAACTTCGGGATTTCCATCTAGCGCTTCGAGGTCTTCAAGTGTTGGACCAGAGATGATATCTGCTTCGCCACTCTGGATCATTGCCATGCGTGTGCCGGCTTCGGGCACGGCACGATAGATGATGCGGTCAAGTGGCGGGGGCGTACCCGCGTACTCGGGGTTGCGCTCCAGCGTCAAGCCGATGCCAGTCTCCCACTCGACCACCTGATAGGGCCCGCTTCCAACCGGGTGCAGCCCGACATCAGCTGGATTATCGAACTGTTGCGCGACTTCGGGGTCGAGAATCGTAGCAGCTCGCTCAGCAAGCGCCCGGAACAGATCGGGGAACGGCCCGTCCGTTTCAATCTCGACCGTATAGTCATCCACAACTCGGACGTCGCTGATGGCCGCGAGCGTGCGCCGGTTTGGGGCGGCCGTTGCTTCATCACGAACGCGGTCCAACGAGTACTTTACGGCGTCGGCAGTAACGGGATTACCGTTGGAGAACGTTGCGTCTTGAACCAGCTCGAATGTCCATGTCAAGCCATCTTCAGACACTTCCCAAGACGTAGCCAGCTCAGGCTCGACAGTGAAATCCGGCGTCAGCTTGACCAGTTTCTGGAAGATCAGGTCGATCAATGTGTCGGCCGTCAACGTCACCACGAAGGCGCCATCGAGGGTATTGATATCGACACCGGCTGCCCAGACGAGCTCCTTCTCTGCGCCCGTATCAGAGGCTGCCTCACTTGACGTGGCTTCTGTTGATGCTTCGGTAGCTTCAACTTCGGTTTCTTCGGATGAGGCTTCTGTAGGTTCGTCGGTCGCTTCTGCTTCTTCAGTCTCACCGACCTCGGTCGAAGCCTCTTCACCCGCTGTAGAGGCTTCGGTGGTGGATGTCGGCTCTGGAGCATCGCTACTGTCTGAATCCGAACCACCACAGGCGGCGAATAGCGCCGTAAGCAAGATCAGGGCACTGAAACCAAGCAAAATTCGTCGCATAGTACGGCATCTTCCATTCCCAATAGAGATTCATTACGGCGCTTGGGGCAGTTTTCCAAGCACATATCCGGAATACCTACTCATAGTCGCGGTATTGACCTGTTTAAAGCGGCCCGTCGCAATCGGTTTGAGGTTCACGTTCACCTTCTTCTGCGCTTGTCGAGCCTAACCAGCACACTCATGAGGATGCTCCTATCGCAGCATCAGCTGGCAGATCCAGCTCTATGCCCAAGAGTGGTGCGTGTTGCTGGCAGCCGTAGACGTCGCCGTCACCGGGATCGCCTGCAACTTTCGGGCGGATCATCGAGATCTTCAGCGCGCGGCCGGGATCGTAGAAGACGAGCTGGGTGATCTGGTCTTCCTGGATGCGATAACGGCCGGCGATCATCTCTTTGTCGATCTGGTCCGAAGCTTTGACCTGCTGGTAGATGTCGTCGGTCTTGAAGATGACATCCAGGGTGAGCCGGTACGGTCCGGCTTGCTTGCTGCGTATTGCCGTACAAAGGTCTGGAAGGCCTACTCGTTGCATATCGCCACCTCCCGTGGGGATCGTGATTGCGTACATCCACAGAGTCATTCCCGGCCCTGGCTGCTCTGTGGGTAGTAGAGCGAAACGCGGCTGCTGTTCCTCGTCGGAACGTCGCCGCGCTTCGCTATCAGTCGAGCGTGTGACCGCCAACCGGCGCGAGCGCCAGCAGCGAGTGTCTACTCTCTATCGACGTTATCGAGCACGAGCACCGAGTTCGGGATCACTTCAATGCCAGTGATATCCGAGCGGTGCGCGAAGATATTGTTCTCGGTGTGCAGCACGATGTACGGCGCAAACTCCCAGGTGATTTCCTGGACCTGGCGATAGAGCTCGGCACGTTCCTCGACGTCGAAGGTGCTGCGGGCTTGCGCGAGCAGGTCCTCAACCTCGGGGTTGTAGTAGCGGGTGTTGTTGTTCGCGCCAGAGTCCCACTGCTCCTTGGTGAAGAGCCGGCTAAAGATGAAGTCGGTGAAGCCAGCGCCCCGGCCGATCATCCACATCGTGCGCTCCGGATCGGACCAGAGCGAGGTGTAGGTGGCCCACTCGAAGGTCTCGAGGTTGACGGTGACGCCCACTTCGCTGAAGTAGAACTGGACGGCCTCACAGATCTCACGATCCTTCATATACCGGCCGACCGGGCACCAGAGATCCATCTCGAAGCCATCGGCATATCCAGCTTCGGCCAGCATGTTGCGCGCCAGCTCGGGATCGTACTCATAGCAATCCTGCTCGAAGTAAAACTCGGGCCCGACACCGGGGGTGACAGACGAGCAGCGCAGCGTGCCGTAACCCTCGAGCAGATCGTTGACGATCGCTTCGCGGTCGACGGCGTGATTCAGCGCCTGGCGGACCTGCACGTTATCGAGCGGTGCCTTGTCGGTCAGGAACTCGAAGGTCACCATGACGATACCCTCGGCCGAAAGGACGTCGACGTCTGGATGTTCGTCAAGTTCGGCCAGATCTTCGATCGTCGGAGACGAGATGATGTCGGCCTCGTTGTTCTGGATCATGGCCATACGTGTGCCAGCCTCGGGCACAGCACGGTAGATGATGCGGTCCATCTCGGGGGCATCACCAGCATACTCAGGGTTTCGCTCGAGCGTCAGGCCGATGCCGGCTTCCCACTCAGCAACCTGATACGGGCCGCTACCAACTGGGTTCTGGCCGACGTCCGCTGGATTATCGATCGCCTGCACCACCTCGGGGTCGAGGATGATGGCAGCACGGTCAGCGAGCGCACGCAGCAGATCGGGGAACGGCTCAACCGTTTCAATCTCGACGGTGTACTCATCAACAACGCGCACTTCAGCGATACCTGCCAGGACGCTCCGGTTGGGAGCAGCAGTCGCCTCGTCCTGAACGCGGTCGATGGAGAACTTCACTGCCTCGGCGGTCACCGGGTTGCCATTGGAGAATGTTGCGTCCTGCCGCAGGTTAAAGGTCCAGGAGACGCCATCCTCTGCAGACTCCCAGGTCTCTGCCAAGCCAGGGCCGACC
>CAYNTE010000182.1:0-5301 GCA_964399615.1 uncultured Thermomicrobiales bacterium | reverse complement strand
CCTGGCTGCACCGTGCCTGCTTTCGCGCGATAGGGCAGTACGAAGTCGTTGAGCAACGTGCCGGGGCAATCCGTTGCGCTGATTTCGCCGTGCCCAACGATCTGGCTCACCGCCGTGCCGCTCCACCGGCGCCAGCGATCCGCAAGATCGGTCAAGACTGTCAACTGATCGCTGGTGAGGCGCTGGTCTCCACCGATGGCGACATGCACGGCCAGGCCATGCCGGTTCCACCAGGAGTCGGCCGCGTGCCAGAGCACCGCCTCCAGATTGCGGCAAAGATAGACCGTGCCCTCCTCGCCGATTGCCAGGTGATACATGAGCCCATCGCCACGCAGGACTGGCTCCCCCGGGCCCGACCAGTCCTTGCCGACATGGTACCGGGCCTCGACCTGCAACCTGCGCAGCGTTCTCGCTCGATCACGGGCTGGAGGGCCGCTGTAGTGCACGACCATGCCGCGCTTGCTCGTTAGCGTCTGATGCTCGAACGGCCCAGCGCCGGGGCCAGGCTCACGCGATGCAAGCTGCGACCGGATGTCCACCAACTGCGGGAAGACCGCGGTATACTCCGCGACACCCTGCCAGCTATGCATCGAAGCGACAGCAAACTCGATGTAGTCTGCCGGATCCGACTCGGTCCAGATCGAAAGCACCTCGGCAATCGTCTTCGCGCCGCGTTGCTGATAGGTGTAATCGGGATCTTCGACACGGAACATGCCATCGAGCAGCGAATCCTCAACCGATTGGTAGCGGACATAGGGCCCGCCGCGCTCGGCGTCGACGATGATCTCGTGCGGCATGTCTGGCACCCGCACGCTGCGAGCGTTGGTCCACGATCGCGTATCGTTCCGCCAGAGAACGCTGTCGCGCGCTGTGCCATAGTGATGCTCCCGGCCGCAGATTGCGAGCCAGATGGCCGGATCGTGCCCTCGATTGGCGATCAGGTCGTAGAATTCACGCCCCTCCGCAGCCCACGGCGAACCTGCACGCTCAAGCACTTCGATGAAGCGCTCGCGGCTGATGCGTGGCGAGCAGATAAACGGACTCTGCGGTGTCACCACCATTGTCAGACCTCCTCAATCGTCAGGCTGAGACGCGTCTGCGCGCCAAGCGACGGCTGGTCGAACGGGCGCGGCCAGGTCTCGGCCAGCTCAACGATCCTCACCTGTCTCTCGGCTGGATCGGCGCTATCGTCCACGTCGTGGAAGGCAACTGGCACCCCAGCCTGGCGTACGCTCCACAAGGCGGTGCGAATCGCCTGACCGGTACGGGTATCGAGCGCTCCGTCGCGATCAACCACGGCGTCACTGGCCAGGATGTCGAAACTCCAGCGTCGCGGCGGGTCCGTCTCCAGCACCTGCTCCCAGCTAGACCAGATGGATTGCACGAATGGCGGCAACCCGCTTGTGCCAGCCAGTGAGACACGGAGCTGGATAGATGTCGCGGTGACATTCACCGAACCTGCGAGACTGAAGCGCGGCCCTTCGATTGCCGCTGATGCGACCGTTGACCACGTCGCGCCACCGTCGATTGAGTAGTCGAGCGTGGCGCTCCAGTCACCAATGGAGAGCCTGTCGCCACGCGAAAGCTCGATTCCCGCCTCCAGCCAGCTGCGGTTTGACCCCGCGTGGTCGATCGGTATCGGGCCGGTCACGATCGTGCAGGCATCGAGTGACTCTCCGGCGTCGCCGCTGGGGATCAGATCGTGGAAGACGAGCGAGTCATCGTTGTCAACGAAGGCCGCCAGCTGACCACTCGGGCCAGCGGCGGGGTAGCTCCCGGACGCATGCAACCGCCACCAGCCGTCGCCGTCGAAGGCCCACAACTCCTCGGTCGTCGCGCCCGCAAGCTGCACCCCGACGACGAGCCAGCCCGCCACCTCGACCGCACCACTCGACGCCTCGCCCGCCAGACCGAGCGGTGACCAGCGATCTGGGCCGGGCTCGTACCGCATCACCTGGCCCCCGATCCAACCAGTAAGGCCACCGCGGTGAATTGCCAGCCACTCCAGGCCGGCAGTCTGGCTGAGCGATCCGAACGCATCCAGACGGTGCGTCGCGAATTGCGCGCCCTCGATGCCGTAGATTGCGGCATTGGTAGCGATCAGCAGCTTGTCGCCGCCGCCGGCCATCATCCGGCACGCACTATCGAGGCCGTGTGTGACCGACGACGACAGATCCTGATTCCACACTTCGACCAGAGCCGGGCTCAGCACCTGAACGGTCGCCAGCATCTCGCCGACCGCGCCGAGCGTCAGCGCCCGATATCCAGCGCCCAATACGGAGAGCGAAGCCACGCCAGCGGTGTCGTTCCAGCGGGCGACATCAGCCGCGAAGCCGAAGCTGGCGAAGATCATGCCGCCCGATACCGCAAGCGCCGTGGCCGTGGCTGGCATAGTCCAGCGAGCAGTGACCGTCGAGCCGCCGTCCCAGCGATAGAGCTGATTGCCCGCGGCAAAGTAGAGGTAATCGCCACTGCTGACACTCAGCACCGGCCGCGCGGTGGAGATCGTCCCGCTTGCAGACTGCCGCGCTGGAGCAGGACCGAGCGACTGTGAGCCATCGGGCCAGCTCGCAGGCCAGACGCCCTCGCTCGCAAGCGAGAGCACGCCAGAGGTCAGCCCGCCAGCCACATCTCGCACCCGTTCGACTCCACGAGACAGATGCCTGGTGGGCTTTCCCATAGTGGAGCGGTAGCTGCCGGGTGCGAGCATGTAGCCCTGGCCCGCGAGCATGATGTCCCAGCTCGCCATCTGCCTACTCCTTCCCCATCTCGCGCACCCAGCTATAGCCGCCGGAGCTGGCCAAACCGATCATGATGCCGGCGACGACGACGCGAGATACTGATTCGGCCCAGCCGTAATCCATGGCAAGCTCCGCCAGCTCAGCCAGGATGGCCGCCGAGCAGATCGCGGCAACTGGGGTCAGCCGCTTGGCCAAACCGGCCCGCTTCAACGCCTCGACGACCAGCGCGGTCAGCACTGCAATCGGCACACCGAGCAGTAGTGGGTCTGCATACATGCCGCACTCCTTTCCTTGCGCCAACACGAAACGAGAGCGTGCCGCTGCTGTGGCTGGCTCCCGCGTTGCTTGTCAATTCATCTGGATGTGAGGATCGGTCAGGATGGGACGAGGTAGACCGTTTTAGCCCGCCGTCGCCGGGCCCGCAAGGCCGCCTGATACTCCTCGCGCGCTCGATCGACTGTCAGCGTATCGGTCCGGCCTTGAGGGACGCCCCGCTTCCACTCCTGGACGCCGCGCCGCGCCAGCGCCCGCCAGACCGCGCCAAGCACCAGCAGCCAGACGTCGCGCGCCGGTACATCCTCGATCTCGACGCCGGCGAGCGCCCATACGGTCAGCGTCCCGGCTACGAGTGGGCGAGCAAATCGCAGCTTGCCGCCAAACCGCTCCCAGGCTTGACGCTCGCCCGACACCGGTCCCGCGGGCTGGCCACGCGCAACTGGCACGGTGCCATCGGGCAAGACAACGCGCTGGATCGCCACGACACTATCGGGCAGCGACACGTCGAGATCGCCACCGGCCACTGGCAGAGCCAGCACCGATTCGCGCGGAAGCAGCGCGTTGTACTCAGCAAGTGTCTCGGCGATGACCTCGTCCAGGGTCGCATCCTCCCACAGGCCCGCGTCTGGATCTTCCAACCGAACGCGCACCTGATCACGCACCGTCGCTATCGTTACCATTGCCTGCCCCTCTCTCATCCTCGGCTACAAACGCGGCGCGCTCGGCCAGCACCCGACGCCAGGTTGCATCGGGATCGTTATCGCCCAGCTTCATCGCCGCGGCTCGCCGGCTCTGGATGCCTGTCGTGACCAGCTGCGCCTCGGTCCGGGCCAGAATCTCCCGATCGCTCGGCAGCACCTCGCCCCAGATAGGTTCGGTCCAGCGCAGGCCACCGAAATCCTGACCGCCGAACCGCTCCAGCAAGTCGAGCACCATCCAGTTGCGACGGCGGTAGACCGTGTCCCAGGTGCGACGCTTGCGCATCACCTTCTGGACCAATGGCTGAATCTCCACCTCCAGCGCAACGCCGGAGAGTGACCGCCCTGAATCCCCGAAGGCGGTCCTCGGCGTCTCGCTGAGATCATGGAGCTGGCGGTAGAGCAGGTTGATGTAGTCGATGTGCAGGCTGACTCCACCGCCCTGCAGCATGTCGATCAGATAGGCACGCGAATCCTCCGGCAATTGCCAGATCGCGCCAGGCTGAAGGTGCAGATCGCTGACGCCATCGACATTCTCCAGCACGGTGATGGGATAGCCTGCCACCTCGAGCACCCGGCTTACCGTCGTCATACGGCGGTTGAGCTCGCGGCAGATCTCCAGCAGATCTTCGAGATCACTGGCGCCCCAGAATTCATGCGGTCGAGCCAGGTTCGGATAGATCACATACGGGATCCAGCCAAACGGATTCGGGCCCTGGCGCACGGTGCGGCCGTCTACCTCGATCCTGCGCGTATCTGGCCGCCAGTCTTCGACGACTTTGACGCGACCAGCACGTGTCGCTGGGTCGCTCGCCAGGGTCGCTTCGCCAAACGCCACACCCGCCAGCTCGGCATCCAGCTCATAGCGCTGCACCACACGCATGAGTTGTGATGGTTGCCCGGGCTGCCACCATGCCCAGAGGCCCTGCGGATCGACCGCCGCGACGACTGGCTGCCGCGCGTCCGCATCCCAGGTAATCTTGAATGCCCCATCACCAAGCACTGCACTATCGACCGCGCTCTGAAAATCCAGTGTCGCGAGATCGTTCGCAGCCTGGACCTCGGCCAAAGCTTGCTCGGCCCGGCGAGTGCGACCTGCACCGGCGGAAGCTGCATCACGATCAATCACGTTGAATGACACCGGCCTCGGCATGAGATAGCTGGCTGACTTGCGCACCAGCGTGCGAGCATAGTTGACCGTCAACCTGCTCTCACCCGCCCGCCGCCGCTGCAGCCATTGGTCGCCCTGATAGAAGTCCAGATAGGTCCGGTAGCGCGCCATCCGCTCCGGATCCCGCCCCTCCAATCGCTGCCAGAGGTTTGTCATACGAATAATCCTTTCGATGCTTTCGGGAGTCGGGGTTCTGGGTTCTGGGTTCTGGGTTCTGGGTTCTGGGTTCTGGGTTCTGGGTTCTGGGAAGGCTAAGCTCGTCCCTGTCGCACCGCCACTCCCCCTGTCATCCTCAGCCTGTCGAAGGATCTCTCGGGAGATCGTCGGCACAGCTCATCGCCCCCATTCAGACGACTATGTCCAATGTCATCCTGAGCCTGTCGAAGGATCTCTCAGGAGATTGTGAAGGGATGCC
>CAYNTE010000181.1:0-5315 GCA_964399615.1 uncultured Thermomicrobiales bacterium | reverse complement strand
CTATCATCGACGCGTGAGCGTCAGGTGCGTCACACCACTCGGTGCTGAGACGATCTCGATCTCGTAACGCTCCTCGAGCCCTTCGAGACCATCCCACAGGCGCACCCCGCGGCCGAGCAAGATCGGCACCTGAACGACATGCAGGTGATCGATGAGATTCGCGGCCAGGAAATCTCGCACTGTCGTCGGACCGCCTCCAATACGCACGTCGAGGCCGCCTGCAGCCTCGCGGGCTAGCTCGATCGCCTCTTGCGGGCTGGCGTCGATGAAATGGAACACCGTGCCGCCCTCCATCTCGATTGAGGGGCGCGTGTGGTGGGTCAGGACGAACACAGGGGTATGGAACGGCGGGTTCGGACCCCACCAACCTCGCCACTCATCGTCGGTCCCAACATCCGTCCACGGTCCTTTTTGCGGGCCAAACTTGCCCCGCCCCATGATCTCAGCACCGATGCCAGGATCGTGCTGGCTGGCGAAAACGTTGTCGATGCCCAGCCTGCCGCCACGCTTGCCGAGCATGGTCTGGAAATAGCGCGTGCTGACATACCACTCATGCAATCGCTCACCTGCATGGCCAAATGGCGCCTCGAATGTGAGGCCCTCGCCGGTGCCGAAGCCATCCAGAGAAATCGCGAAATTATGTACACGAACTTGACTCATATCGCCTCCTACAGACTACCCGGTTGCGTGCATCTTGAATAACAGCATACGGATCTTACTCTGTGTTCAGGCATCTTATAAGCAACATCACGAGCGAGCGTCCCGGCTCCTCAAGGCTGTCTACCTCCCCCGATCACCGACTCCTCCACCCTCAATCTTTCCCATTCAGAGAGTGCCCTGTACAATCCATGCAGGAACTGGGAAATAATCCAAAACGGAAGGGTGCATCTCATGCGATGGTTCCGGGTGTTCGTCGGTATGACAATTATTGCGAGTCTCTGTATCGGCCTGGGCTTCACCCCAGACCAAGCCATAGCCGCCGACATCACCGTCGGCAATGGCATCTATGCATGCTCTCGTGATGGCCTCGCCGACGCCATACTCGAAGCCAGCCCTGGCGGCACCGTCACCTTCGACTGCAACCCCGCCACCATCACCTTCAACAGTGAAATCGAGATTACCCAGAACGTCACCATCGACGGCAGCAATAACGGCAGCCCCATCATCTTCGATGGCAACGACGCCACCCGCTTCTTCGACGTCACATCAGGCACACTCACCCTCCAACACCTCACCTTGAAGAATGGGAAGACTGACCAAGGCACGCTGCGCATAGCTGAAGACGCAGCAGCAGAGATCACTGACGTCACCTTCGACTCCAATACCGCTACCGTCTATGGCGGCGCAATCTACAACGAGGGTACCCTCACCATCACCCAGAGCACCTTCGACTCCAATACGGCTACCTCCATCGGCGGGGCCATCGACAACTTGGGCACCCTCACCATCAGCCAGAGCAGCTTCATTGCCAACTCATCAGGGGGTGACGGCGGAGCCATTGAGAATGCCGGCGACCTCACCATTCGCCGCTCCAGCTTCGTCAATAACCACAGCAGTGCTATCGGCGGCGCGATCGATGCCTGGTTGGGATCCATCACGATCATCGCCTCAACCCTGACCGGCAATACGGCTGGCGAAAATAACATCGGACATAGAGGGTCGTCTATCTACATCAGCCCAGACCTAAACCCGGTCCGGATTATTGCGTCCACCATCATCCAACCTGAAAACGCCACCCCCGCGCTCTACATACATGCTAACGATGCTGTCATCCTCGAAGGTGTCATCCTCGGTGGCGATGGCCCACACTGCGAGTTCATCGCCAATGGCGACCTCACCGATACCCACACCCTCTCCAACGACTCCAGCTGCAACCTCCAAGGCACCGGCTCTAGCCAAAACGTCGCCAACCTCCTCCTCGGCCCCCTCACCACCGCCACCATCAACGGCATCGACCAGTCCTACTACCCGCTCCTCCAAGGCAGCCCCGCCATCAACGCTGGTCCCACCACCTGCGATACCGACCTCATCGACGGTCCTGACACCGACCAGCTCGGCAATCCACGTCCCATTGGTCCTGCCTGCGACATCGGCGCCATCGAAGGCCTCATCCTCTACCCCGCCACCCTCTGCGCTAACCAGTGGACCGGCGCCCTCAAAGTGAGCGACAACTGCTCCCGCAGCGAAACCACCATCACCCTCCCCGACGACGCCCCTCTTGAGCTCTGCGTCAACACCTGGAACAGCGCGACCCGTCTCGCCGGCACCTGCACCCGCGCCGAACACCCCGTCTCCATCAGCGGCGACCACTCCATCCCCATCTGCATCAACCGCTGGAACCACACCATCCGCATCACCGACCACTGCACCCGCAGCGAGCACGCCGACTGGCTCTAGCTCTAGCCCCCCCTGCCCGGTCCCCCTTCTCCCCTTGTGGGAGAAGGGGCTAGGGGATGAGGGGATCCCTCCCGATCCCCGACTCCCGATATAATCACTAGCGGTGGTGGTAACGATCCTGGGGGGAGCCGAACGTGGCCAACGACGTCGAACGCCTTTTGCGATATATCGTTCGCACCTTCCTCGCTCCACAAGAGGCCGTCAATATCGATCTCGATGCCAGCGCGGCCGACACCGGCCACTCCATCGCCGCGGACAAACAACGAGCCCTCCGGCAAGAAGAATCCCGCATCACCCGGCTCGCCGAACACTTCCGCGCCGGCCTCCAGCGCGCCTACGATGCCCGCCGCGTCGGCGGCACCGCCATATCTCTCGACGACCGCCGCGAAGACGAAAACCTCATCGCCGAAGCCCTCGTCCACTTCCTCGTCCGCACCCGGCTCGCCTCATCCATGACCCGCGAGACAGATGAGCGCCAGTACATCTACACCATCTCCATCGATTGGGAAACCCTGGAGCGCGTCGCCGATGAAGCCCGCGCCAATCTCAACAGCATCGTCACCGATGCAAGCTGACCAGCCCAATTCACAACAACGCATCGAGCGCGTTCAGACCATGCTCGATATCCAGTTCACCGATTCCCAGCTCCTCCTCCAGGCCCTCGTCCACACCTCCTATCTCAACGAACAATCCGAAGAGCTTGGCCCCACCTTCACCGATTCCAACGAACGCCTCGAATTCCTGGGCGATGCCGTCATCGGGCTTATCGTCGCCGAGTACCTCTACACCCGGCACCCCCAGATGACCGAGGGCCAGCTCACCGTCAACCGCGCCATGCTCGTCCGCCGTGAGACCCTCGCCGCCTGGGCACGCGAATTTCAGCTCGATTCCTTCCTCTATATAGCCCGTGGCGAAGCCGCCTCTAGCGACCGCACCCTGGCAGGGCTCTTCGAAGCGATCACCGGCGCACTCTATCTCGATCAAGGACTCCCCGCCGCCGAGCGCTTCATCCATCGCCTGCTCGATCGCGATGCCGAGCACCTTGTCAACCAGCACGATCTCACCAACTACAAAGGGCTGCTGCAGGAGATGCTCCAGAATCGCGGCGAGCCACCACCCACCTACCAGCTCATCGAAACCAGCGGCCCCGCCCACGACCGGCACTTCACCGTCGCCGCGGTCCATAATCAACGTACTATTGGGAATGGGTCCGGCCGCTCCAAACGCGTCGCCGAACAAGCAGCAGCCAAGAATGCCCTGGAGCACCTGGCGCAAGATCATTAGAAGGAAAGCAGGACACCATGGCCGGACATTATGACCAGCTCACCATCTTCGGCGGCAATTCCAACCACCAGCTCACCGAAGCCATCTGCAACTACATCGACATCCCGCCTGGTCGCTGCGATGTCTTCAAATTCTCCAATGGCAACATCTTCGTCCGCATCGGCGAGAGCGTCCGCGAGAACGACGTCTTCGTCGTCCAGTCCTTCAGCGATCCCGTCTCCGATTCCATCATGGAGCTGCTCATCATCATCGATACCCTCAAACGCGCCTCCGCCGGACGCATCACCGCCGTCATCCCCTACTACGCCTACGGCCGCACCGATAAAAAAGACCAGCCCCGCGTGCCCATCACCGCCCGCCTGCTGGCCGATATGATCAGCGTCGCCGGGGCAGACCGCGTCCTCACCCTCGACCTCCACGCCGGCCAGATCCAGGGCTTCTTCAACATCCCCGTCGACGAGCTCACCGCCATGTTCCTGCTCGCTCGCTACATCGACGATCAGCGCTTGCCCAATCCCGTCGTCGTCTCGCCCGACCTCGGCAACACCAAGCGCGCCCGCAACCTCGCTGAAGAGATCGAAGCCCCACTCGCCATCATCGAGAAGCGTCGCGTCGGCAACCACGACCGCAGCGAAGTCCTCAACCTCATCGGCAACGTCAAGGACTGCACCGCCGTCCTCTTCGATGATGAGATCGACACAGCAGGATCCATCTGTCAGGCTGCCGAAGTCTGCATGAAGCACGGCGCAAAAGCCGTCTACGCCGCCGCCACCCACGGTGTCCTCAGCGGCCCCGCCATCGAGCGGCTGAATGACTCCTCACTGACCGAAGTCATCCTCACCGATTCCATCCACATCAGCGACGACAAACGCAGCGACAAAATCACCGTCCTCTCCGTCGCCGAGCTCATCGGCGAGACCATCCAGCGCATCCATACCGGCGCATCCGTCTCCCACCAGTTCCGCCGGTTGGCAATTCACTAGCCATGCAAGAGCGACCAGAGCGCTACCCCGAACTCCGCCAGCGCGTTCGCGATATCTGCGCCAACTTCCCCAGCAGCTACTGGCAACAGGTCGACCGCGAGCGTGCCTACCCCGAAGCCTTCGTCCAGGTGCTCACCGATACCCGCCTCCTCAGTGCTTTGATTCCAGACGAATACGGCGGACTCGGCCTCACGCTCACCGAAGCCTCCGTCATCACCGAAGAGATCAACCGCTCCGGCGCAGTCGCTGGCCAGGCCCACGCCCAGATGTACACCATGGGCACCATCCTCCGGCACGGCTCCGAAGCCCAACGCCAGCAATACCTGCCCGATATCGCCAGCGGCAAGCTCCGCCTGCAAGCTTTCGGCGTCACCGAGCCAGACGCCGGCACCGACACCACCAACATCTCCACCACCGCCCGGCGCGAGGGCGACCACTACATCATCAACGGCCGCAAAATGTTCATCTCCCGCGTCCGCCATTCCGACCTCATGCTCCTGCTCGCCCGCACCACCCCGCGCGACCAGGTCACCAAGCGCACCGATGGGCTCTCTATCTTCCTTATAGATATGGCCCAGATCGACCCCGAAGCCTTCAAGGTCGAGCCCTTCGACGTCATGATCAACAACGACACCAGCCAGCTCACCTTCA
>CAYNTE010000180.1:0-5340 GCA_964399615.1 uncultured Thermomicrobiales bacterium | reverse complement strand
TGGACTACCAGGTGCAGTTCGACGGCAGTGCGGTCTGGAACGGCTACAACCCGGCAGGGGCGTACCGAGACCAGGGACCACAACCTGACTCGATCCTGGACGTCTTCACCTATCTGACGCCGCTCGATGAGCTGCCAGTTCCTGAAGAAGCTGTTGCGACCGACGCAAACCTCGCACAGGCACCCGGTGATGTGGCTATCGGTGGCGTGACGGTCTACGTCTACGCCGAGAATGACTGTGGCGGTATCGTGCTGGACAGTGGCATGACTGATGCCAATGGTGAGGTCGAGTTCTCGGTTGATCCTGGCTACTACTGTGTTAGCGCTGATCCTAATGGTGACGGCACGATGACCTTCGTCGATCACGTTTACATCGAACCAGGTGATACGGATCTCGATGTCGATGCGGTGATCGTTGAAGAAGGCGTTGTCGCGATCATGGATGTCGCTGTCGACGGTGCGCAGTGCACCGATCTGGTCGAGGAAGTTTCGACTCCAGTGCTTTGTGACGAATCGACAACTGGTGAGGCAACGTCGGTGACGACGGTCTACTACCTACCAGTAGCAGATCTGAATGCCCTCTGTGCCGATTTGGACTACAGTGGAGCTGAAAACGCCACCTACAATCCAAGTGACAACACCTACGAAGCTACGGTTCTTCCTGGTTATTACTGTGCAATGGCGGACATGGACGGCGATGTTGACACGGTCGACCGAATCTACAGCCTCAGTCCATTCCTGATGCCGTCTGGTGATGACGGTGAGGACTTCGCCAACGCTGACGAACATCTGACACCATTGGCTGTGCTTGATGTACTGGTAAATGGTGACTTCGGCGGTGAAATTGGTGTAGCCGGCATGATCGAGTTCCCAGTGGAAATCTTTGCTGGGGCCGAGATCGAAGATGGGCTGTGCGCTGGCGTGTCCATGGGCACGTTCATAACACAGGGAACGAACGGCGATCCGGTCGATGAATTCGACGGTATCGTCTCAATTCCAGTCCAATCGGGTGACTACTGCGCCCAGGCGGACGTCAACAACGATCTCGTATATACGGCCGTCACGGGCAATGTGCCGCTTGGTGATCCCTCCTTCGCCGACAATGGCGACGTCGATATCACGATCGTTGAGGCCGTTACGTTCCTTGATGTTTATGTGACGCTGAATGAAGAGCCGCTTGCGGCGGAAACCCAGGTGCAGATCCATGCTGGCACTGGAGTTGACGGCACAACCGGACTCTGTTCGGGAGACCTGCTCTATACGTTGAATACAGGCGAGATCCTGTATTCAACGAGCCTGTCCGAGTTGCCGGGTACCCCTTCGCAGGCAACGGTTTTCGCCGCCCCAGGTGACTACTGTGCTCAAGCTGATCCGGACGGTCTTGGGACCCCGACCGCTGGGACCGGTTCCATACCTGCTGGTGACGGCATCTTTGATGCAGACATCACGATCAATGAATCCACCCTTGGTGTCGCTGATATCGAGACCTCCGGTCCGGACTGTATCGTAGAAGGATCGCCAACCGAATGCGTTACCAGCAATGGTGAAGGCATGGGTGTGACGATCCTTTTGATCCCGGTTGCAGACTCAGAAGCAACCTGCCCGACAGACGCTGAAGCTTATGCGGAGGGCACCGAAGCCATCTATGATGTAGATGGTGACGACCCTGCTGGGACAGGCGATCCCGTGCCGCCGCTCCATAGCTGGGAGGCTACGGTTCCGGCTGGTTGGTACTGCGCGATGGCAAACAAAGATGACACGGTATATGACCAGGTGCCTGACTTGTTCAGTGCGGAGCCATTCGAGGTCACAATCGGTGACCCCGAGAATGACTGGGATGAGAATCTAGGAGCGTATCTCGACATCGTGACGCAGGTGAATGGTGACAATCCGCCTGATATCGTGAGCGTCGACGTCTTCCTGGGTGCTTGTGGCACAGGTACTGCGATCGGGACGTTCGATACGGACGCTAGCGGACTCGTTACTACGGTTGTAAACCCTGGTGACTATTGTGCCACCGCGGATCCGAATGACGACACTGAGATGACATCAGTGTCAGGAACCGTTGATATTGATGATCCAGACAATGTGGCTGGAGACGTCGATATCACGATCAACGAGGTGAATGCAGCATAGTGGCTTGCGATCCGAAGCGCTGACCGGTAGCGCACAGGCCTGACGAGATGCAGAGCGCCCTGGGGAGGAATCCTCGGGGCGTTTTGCTGTGTCTAGGGGGAGGGATTCGGGGGCCGATTGTGGCGAAATGGCCCGCCAAATGCAACCGGGGGAGCGCTCGTCAGTAGAGCCTGACACCGCGCCATCGTGACTTTGCGACAACCTGTTTTTCCCGCAAGTATGCGGGTATGCTTGTGATTACGGGTGAGCTTCGAATATGGGAGGAGGAACTTTCGGACGATCCTGCTCAACATCAGCCTATACGGTATCGAGAAACGGCCAGCGAGACTGGGATATCGCGGGCGCAACGCTGGGTAACTCTCGATTAGCATTGCTCCGAACTCACAGGGAGAGAGACGAGTATGAAAAGACCTGCACGGTTTTTTCGCGTATTTGGGGCGGTGAGCCTGGTAGCCAGCCTGCTGGTCGGTGCCTTCGGCGTCAGCTCTGTCGCCGTTGCACAGGCCGATCCGTGGGACCCAGTCGGTGGCGATGGGGGTGTCTACTTCCCCTGGGTCGCCAATGACGATGAGTCGACTGGACTCGGCCCGGCAGATACCGCAATCACGATCCAGAACCTCGATGCAACTGAAGCACTGATCACGATCTACCGCGGCATCGGCAACGATAGTCTGCCGGGCGACAATGGCTGGGACGTGATCGGGCCGTTCTTCCTCGAAGCCTTCGCCTCGAAGACGTTCAGCGCAGCTCAGCTGGGGATTGCCCCAGGCGAGGGCGCGCCGGTCGCGGTGACTGGCATCACCTACACCGGCGAGGTCGATAGTGGCTTTATCGAAGATTACAACCAGGACGGCGACTACAACGACTACGAGATCGTCGCCGACGACGATAACGCTAACGGCGGCAATAGCTGGATCAATACCGGGACGACCACCAATGCCGATGGCACGGTGGTGACCTGGGAAGATGGCGATTGCCTCGTCGTCGACATTGACCCCGACGGACCCGACGACGACGATCTGCCCGATCTCAGCGTCTACCCGCCCGGCTACACTGCGCCGGGAGAGCCAGACGTGCCGGGTGGCACCTTCCCGGGTCAACCGGGTGGCAATTTGGACGGGAACCCCGCCAACTGCACTGCCGCGGAGGCTGAAGAGGCGACTGATGTACTGGCGGCCTCCAGGCTGGCCGGCGTCGCCAAGCAGGCCGTCGATGGTGAGAATCTGCCCTACACCAGTGATGCTGATTCGGCGGTCTCGGGCTACAACGGCCTGGCCGGCTGGGAGCTCGAAGAAGTCGGTAACAACGACAACGAGTGGGGCGCTAACGGCTGGTACCTGCCAATCGTCCAGACGAACGGCGGACCGGGCGGCGCCTGGAACTCGATCATCCGCGTCGCCAACTTTGGTGACGTGTCAGGCGGCGCGTTCATCGGCGCTGCCGGCGTGAATGTCACCTTCTACCCGGCCGATAATGGCGCGGGTGAGCTTGCGCCGAGCTTCAGCGTGCCGCTGACGATCAATGCGGGCCAGACGATGATGATCGATCTCTCGGACCATGTGCCCGAGGGATGGGTGGGTTCGGCTCACATCAGCGCCGACGCGCCGGTCTTCGCGATGGTCGACCGTGTCAAGGTGGGCTACAACATGTGGATCACCAATACGGCCAGCAATGCCTACGTGGTGGCCACCAACAGCACCTGGGGACAGGGCAACCAGTTCGTGCTCTTTGCGCCAGATGTCCGCAAGGACTTCTTCGGCTGGAACACCGGCATCAACGTGGCCAACCTTGTGGACAGTGATAACACCGTCACGATCCAGTACCTGGGCGACATCGGGACATCGGCACAGACAGCAACGTTGCATGCCAAGGGCATGACGTACTTCTACGATCCATCGCAAGCGCCGCAGGACAACAATCAACAAGATCCGACGACTGATCCCAACGCCAACAGTGGCGAGATCGGCGCGGCGATCCTGATTGCCGACTCCCCGATTGCGGCGGCGATCGATGCGACCAAGTATCCGGAGTCGACGACCTCGAGCGACCCGAATATCTTCCAGGCGTTGAGCTATAGCGCGACGCACAACCTCTGGTTCGACCAGAGCGTGCCACTGGTGCAGAAGGGCGATCCGAACACGGGCATGGGCGCCACGAGTGGTATCCAGCTCTTCAACCCGAACGACAGCTCGACCCAGGCGACCGTGACCTGGTATCTGAGCAGTGGCGACACGGCCGGGAATCCGATTCCGGTGGTGATCAATCCAAACTCGATGACGTTCGTCTACTCGATGAACGACGCGCAACTGTCAGTGGGCTTCCTCGGCTCAGCGACGATCGACGCCACCAATCCGATCGCGGTGGTCTCGACGCAGGTCGACTACCAGGTGCAGTTCGACGGCAGTGCGGTCTGGAACGGCTACAACCCGACCGGCGAGTATCGCAATGAGGAGCCGGTGCCAGATTCGATCATGGACGTCTTCACCTACCTGACACCGCTCGAAGAACTGCCTGATGAAACCCGGCCACCGCTGGAACAGCTCGCCGGTGACGCGAGTCTTCAGCAGGCCGAGGGTGATGTGGCGATCGGTGGCGTGGAAGTCTTCGTCTATGCCGAAGGCGACTGCGGTGGTGATCTGCTTGACAGCGGTGTGACTGACGCGAATGGCGAGCTCGAGTTCGAGGTAGAGCCCGGTTACTACTGTGTCGAGGCTGACCCGAACAACGACGGCACCGTGACGTCGATCGATAACGTCTACATCGAGCCGGGTGATACCGATCTCGATGTCGATGTGGTGTTCATTGAAGAGGCGGTCGTCGCTATCGCCGACGTGACGGTTCAGGGCACCCAGTGCTTTGACGAAGTTGACATCATTCCATCAGCAGTGGCGTGTGATGACGAGAATGTCTCCGGCGCGTTCACTGTGGTGACCTTGGTGCAGGTGGAGAGCCTCAACGTACTCTGTGCGGACGTGGACTACACCGACTTTGAGGCCTATCCAGGCGACTACAACCCGGCAGATGGCACCTTCGAGACACCAGTCGTGCCGGGCCTCTACTGCGCGATGGCGGACCTCGACGGTGATCCGAGCACGGTCGACAAGGTCTATAGTGCCGGCCCGTTCGAGATGCCGTCCGCTGACCCCAATGAAGACTCCGCTAACGCCGACGAACATCTGGAGTGGCGCGCCGCGCTGGATGTGCA
>CAYNTE010000179.1:0-5347 GCA_964399615.1 uncultured Thermomicrobiales bacterium | reverse complement strand
GAACCGGCAAGTCTGGAATATCGCGCTGCCGGGTGGGCTGGCGTGCGCCGGAGACCAGCCGGGCAATGGGGTGGTGTTGGATGGTCCACTCGAGCTCGCACCAGGGCACCTGACCGGATTGATCGATCGAAGCCAACTCTTTGATACTGCTACGTGCCGGGAGCTGGCCGGGCTTATACGTGCCGATCCCGAATCAAACCATGATGCTACGTCACGATACGCCAAGACCTTGGCGTCGGCACTTGCGCTCAAGGATCTTGTACCGGAGCTTCCGGCGGACTGTGACACATTCATTTGGGGACAAGCGTGCGGCGGCGCTGTGGATTTGCTGGCGATCCTCGATGGGACGGGCGCAACCGCAAGACGTGGAATCTTGCACGTGCTTGGGGACGCCGACGGTCTCGGGACGCTGCTAGGAGCGCTGGCCGAAGACTGGCCCGCGATGGCGGCGGATTCGGTGCTGCTCGACTTGCTGGAGCCGCAGGGGGCGGTGGTCCAGATCACGGGCGATGGCGACGATGGTGACCTGGCGATTAGCGGGAGGATTGAGCGTCGAGACCATCCCACGATCTACTTCGCCATTCCTTTCGGATCTGTCCAGTGCTTCGATCTGCACACCTGGAGTGAGGCGACGCTCTCACTCCAGTGCGAGCCGCGAGCACGGATCGGCGACCAGCCGGCAAAGCTATTGCGTTTGAGCGGTGCGGATTTGCTGGGCGGTGAGCTGCTGATTGATGCCCGCAGGCTGCATGATGGACGAAACCCGACGATGGCTCAGATTGCGAGCTGGTTAGCGGATTTAGACGAGAACGGGACTGCTGGTTAAAGCACACCGGCCGCTAGCAAACTGCCAGCGGCCGGTTGATGCGTTCAGTCATGTTGCCCGATACAGGCGCTAGTTCTTGACTTCGCGGAACTCGCCTTCGACGGCTTCTTCAGCTTCGTCTTCCGTCTCTTCGGCACTCTCAGCGCCGTTGGTCGCCGAAGTTGTCTCGGACTGCGAATACATGGCTTCGCCAACCTTCGACAGCGCCTCGGTAAGCGCCTGGTGGGCTGGCTTCAGCCGCTCGATATTCTCAGGATCGTTCTCGAGAATATCGCGGACATCGGAGACCTTCGACTCGATGTCGAGCTTCAGTGACGAGTCGATCTGGTCGCCGTAGTCTTCCAGCGTCTTCTCGGCCTGGTAGGTCATCGACTCGGCCAGGTTGCGGAGCTCGATGGCTTCCTTGCGCTGCTTGTCCTCGGAGGCGTGCGCTTCGGCTTCCTTGATCATTTCGTCGATCTCGTCGTTGCTCAGTCCACTCGAAGCCGTGACGGTCACCTTCTGTTCGCGTCCGCTCGCCTGGTCGCGTGCGGTGACGTGCAAGATGCCGTTGGCGTCGATATCGAAGATGACTTCGATCTTTGGCACACCACGTGGTGCTGGTGGGATGCCATCGAGGATGAACCGCGCAAGCGTCTTGTTGTCGGCAGACATCGGCCGCTCGCCTTGGGTAACGTGGATCTCGACGGTGGGCTGATTGTCCGATGCCGTGGTGAAGTTCTGGCTCTTGCGCGTCGGGATGGTCGTGTTGCGCTCGATCAGCGGAGTGGCAACGCCACCGAGCGTCTCGATCGAGAGCGTCAGCGGGGTGACGTCGAGCAGGAGGACATCCTTCACCTCTCCACCCAGAACACCAGCCTGGATAGCCGCGCCGATCGCAACGACTTCGTCCGGGTTGATGCCGCGGTGCGGATCCTTGCCAAAGAACTCACCGACCATCTTCTGGACGGCAGGCATGCGTGTCTGGCCACCGACGAGCAGCACTTCATCGATCTCAGACTTCTTGAGGTCGGCGTCGGCGAGTGCGTTCTCCATCGGCTTGGCAGTGCGCGAGATCAGTGGCTGAACGAGTTGCTCGAGCTTGGAGCGGGTTAGGGTGAGGTGCAAGTGCTTCGGTCCGCTCTGGTCAGCCGTAATAAAGGGCAAATTGATCTCGGTCTGCTGAGCGCTCGAGAGGTCCTTCTTTGCGCGCTCCGCTTCATCCTTGAGTCGCTGCAGGGCCATCGGATCGTTGCGCAGATCGATACCTTCATTGTTCTTGAACTCGTCGGCCAGGTAATCGATGATCTTCTGGTCGAAGTCATCACCACCAAGGTGCGTGTCGCCATTGGTTGCGATGACCTGGAAGACACCTTCAGAGAGATCGAGAACGGAGATATCGTAGGTGCCGCCGCCAAGGTCATAGACGGCGATCTTTTCGTCTTCCTTCTTGTCGAGCCCGTACGCGAGCGCGGAGGCTGTCGGCTCGTTGATGATGCGCGAGACTTCGAGTCCAGCGATCTTGCCGGCGTCCTTGGTCGCCTGTCGCTGGCTGTCGTCGAAGTAGGCAGGCACGGTGATAACAGCCTGGTCGACGGTCTCGCCCAGATAGGCTTCCGCATCGGCCTTCAGCTTCTGGAGGATCATGGCGGCGATTTCTGGTGGCGTGTACCAGCGGTCACCGATCTTGATCTCAATACCGCCGTTGTCAGCCTTGCGCGTATCGTATGGAACGAGTTTCAGGTCTGACTGGACATCGGGATCGTCGTAGCGCAGACCCATGAAGCGCTTGACCGAAAAGACGGTGGTGTGGGGATTGGTGACTGCCTGGCGTTTGGCAAGACGTCCAACAAGCCGTTCGCCGCTGGAAGTCATGGCGACAACGGACGGAGTTGTGCGCTCGCCCTCGGCGTTGGGGATAACATTTGGTTCCCCGGCCTCAATGACGGCCATTGCCGAGTTGGTTGTTCCTAAGTCAATTCCAATAGTTCGACCCATTCAGAGGTTCCTTTCTTCTCGTGCTTGTCGGCTCGAGTTTTGATCTATTTCGTGTCCGTACCGGCGTCTGGGGAGGAGCCGACCTTTACCATTGCCGGCCGGAGGACGTTCCCATTAATGAAGTATCCGCGCTGATACTCTTCGACTACGGTGTCGCGGGCTTCAGACTCAGGATCGACCTGGACGGCCTCGTGAAAACTGGGATCGAATGGCTGGCCGACGCTATCCATGGCTTCAACGCCTTCGGATTCGAGGATGCTCCAGAACTTGCGTTCGATGAGCCGGAAGCCTTCGAACCAGCCCTGACTTTGCACGTCAGTCGGCGCGTCATCGAGCGCGCGATCGAAGTCATCGAGAACGGAAAGAAAGCGCTGCAGGACGGCTTCTCGGGCACGCCGCACCTCATTGGCTGCTTCCGCGTTGCGTCGCTTGCGGTAGTTGTCAAGGTCAGCGCGAGCGTACTGGACTTCGGCCTCTGCGGCGGCGGCCCTTTCGCGAAGCTCCTCCACTTCGGCCTGAAGCCGCTGGGTGATGTCTTCCAGGCCTTCGCTCTCAGTTGCGCCGGACTGGTCGGTCGTTGTGACCTCCGGCGCATCGAGATTGTCGGTCTGTTCCTTGTTGATGTTCTGACTCCAATCGTTCATCGTCGGCTACTCCGGATAATAGAGGTCGCTCATCAGATCGCTCATCAATTCGGAGACGTAGCGCACTGACGAGATCGACCGTTCATATTCCATACGTCGCGGGCCAACAATGGCCAGCAAGCCGGTCACTTCGTGGTCCACCCCATATGAGGCCAGGACCACACCATAAGATTGCAGTTCATCGGCCCGGTTCTCTCGGCCGATAAAGATCTGAACCTCGGACGATTGTTTCACCTGAGGCAAGAGCAATGAGAGCAGCGCGCCACCGCGAATGAGTCCGAAGATCTGGTTGATTTCGGGTCCGGCTGAGAACTCGGGCTGCTGCACCATATATTCAATACCTTCGTGCCAGACCTCGGCACGCTGGCCGCGGTCGTTGGCAGTCAGAGTGTCGTAGAGCTGCTCCAGAACGAAGCGCTCCAGCCCGCTGTGCTGCTCCATCTGCTGGTAAATCTCAGACGCATTGAAATTCTGCGTCTTGTCGTTGAGCACCCGCGAGACCTCGCTAAGCGTCGCCTGTGTGACCTCTTCTTCCAGGTGTATCAGCGACTGAGTTACTGAGCTGTCCTGCGTGACCAGGATCAAGAGCCCGATGCGTGGCTGTAGCGATAGCAATTCAAAATGCCGCAGACGAGCGTTTCGGTTGCGTGGCGATGTCACCAACGAGAGGTTGCCAGCAACTTCAGCCAGTGTGCTGGCGGCCATTTGGAGCCAGCCTTCGAGCTGATTCTCCGCCTGCCGGAATTGATGGCTGATCATGATCTGCTCGGACGGCGAAAGTCGCGACTGGACCGCATAGCGCTCGACGTAATGTCGGAATCCGAGATCGGTTGGAACGCGACCCGCCGAGCGATGCGGATGCTCGACATATCCTGCCCGTTCGAGGCTGGCCATCTCGTTGCGCACCGTTGCTGAAGAGACATCGAGCGGAAAATTCTCGATCAGTGTCCGCGATCCGACAGGCTTGCCGGAGTCGACATACTCCTCGACGAGGTAGCGCAGGACTTGCAGTTGTCGGTCCGTCATTTGGTGTTTCATAGACATCAGATTCACGATTCTAGCACTCGACACTTGAGAGTGCTAACCGACTATGAATGGTAACACTTGATACACGGCGTGTCAACGTTGGGCGGCCGTTGCAATGCCCGCCGTCTAGCCCATGTTTGCCGTGAATTTCTTGGGGAAAACTCGTGAAAATCTAGTCCGTGGCCGGTATCGATTCAGGCTGACTCTCGCCCATCTCATGGTGGAGGTAGGCATCGATCAGCGGATCGATGTCGCCATCAAGCACAGCCTGAACATTACCGGTCGAGAAATCGGAGCGGTGGTCAGTCACCATGGTGTACGGCTGGAGGACGTAGGACCGGATGCGATTGCCCCAGCCTTCGACGGTGACCTCTCCTTTGAGCTCGGCACGTTCCTCGGCCTGCTCGCGCAGCTTGAGCTCGATCAGGCGGGCACGCAGAATCTTCATGGCGGTAGCCTTGTTCTGCATCTGCGAGCGCTCGTTCTGACAGGTGACGACGATGCCGGTCGGGATGTGTGTGATCCGAACGGCGGAGCTCGTCTTGTTGACGTGCTGACCGCCGGCACCGGAGGAGCGATAGGTGTCGACGCGGATGTCGTCGTCGTTGATCTCAACCTCAAGATCGTCATCGATTACTGGCAACACTTCGACCAGCGCGAACGACGTGTGTCGGCGGTGAGCTGAGTCGAATGGTGAGCGACGTACCAGCCGGTGGGTGCCGGCTTCACTGCGTGCGTAGCCGTAGGCATTCGGCCCCTGGATCTCAAGGGTGGCGTTTTTGATGCCGGCCTCTTCACCGTCGTTGCGATCCAGTAGTTCGACACCAAAGCCCCGGTGTTCGGCCCAGCGGGTGTACATGCGCAGCAGCATCTC
>CAYNTE010000178.1:0-5409 GCA_964399615.1 uncultured Thermomicrobiales bacterium | reverse complement strand
CAATATGAAGACCACTCCCTCATGTCATCCTGAGCCTGTCGAAGGATCTCTCAGGAGATCTGACACCGCCTGCCGTCATCCCCGCCGTACGACAACATCCAATGTCATCCTGAGCCTGTCGAAGGATCTCTCACCCGGACAGGCAACCAAGACCAGCGCCCTGCCTGTCACAATCCCTGACTCCCGCCCCGTTCCCACCCGATCCCCGGACACCGGTTCCCGATCCCCCGCCCCCTCCTTGACATCATTACCCCACCTGTGGATGATTCTCGGCAGGGGAATCCACATACATCACTATCAGCGGATGCTCGTGCATCGGCGCTCGTGAGAAACAGGGAATCTATGAAACGCCTGATCGTCGTTGGTGTGCTGCTCGTAGGCTTGCTCTTCGGCGCATTCCCGGCCAGCGCCAGCTCACCCTACCCCACCGTCGCTGGCTTCGAACCACTCGCGACGTATCACCTCGCAGATACCAACGAATTGCAGCGGATTGCAGCTAGCTCCGATGGCCATCTCCTCATCGCCCCGGATAGCACCGGACAGCTTTTGCACGTCATCGACCTCAGCAATCCCGCCCAGCCTGCCGAGCTCGCCGGAATCCCCCTCAACGGCCAGCCAACTGACGTCGCCGTCACACCCGATGGATCACTGGCGCTTGTCGCACTCAACACCTCGCAGATGGAGCCTGGCGCCGCCCCGAGCATTACCCCCGGCTCCCTGCTCGCCATCGACCTCACCACGCATCAGATCACTGCATCCTTCACAACCGGCGATCAACCCTCAGCAATCGAGCTCACCACCGTCGATGGCCAGCTCTACGCCGTCGTCGCTATCTCCAACGAGCCAGTCCTCGTCGATGACGACGGCAATCTTGCCGGTCCCGACAGCTCCGCCGGCGAAGATATCAGCGCCCCAGGCCAAGTCGACATCATCGCGATCGACCTCGACGATCCGGCAGCGTCGATCACCAGCACCGTCAGCTTCTCCACCGCAGCCATGAGCGCCGCCGGGCTCCTCTTCCCGGACGATCCCCAGCCCAAACAGGTCGCTATTCACGATGGGCTCGCCGCCGTCACGCTGCAAGCCAACAACGGCGTCGCCGTCATCGACCTCGACAGCCAGACAACCCAGCTCTTCAGCACCGGCACCGTCGATAACCGTCGCGCTGACCTGACCGCGAATCGCCAGATTGCCTTCACGGATATCTACCCTAAGGACGCGATTGGCTCGCCCCACGTAGGTGCTCGCATGCCCGATTCCATCGCCTGGTCGCCCGATGGATCGGCACTCTACACTGCCGATGAAGGGCTCTTCGATTACACCGGCGGACGAGGCTGGAGCGCCTGGACTCCTGAAGGTCAATTCCTCTGGGATGATGGTGGCCAGCTCGAACGCCTCGCCGTCACCCTCGGTCACTATCCCGAGAACCGCTCCTCCGCCCGGGGAATCGAGATCGAGGGCGTTGCCGCCGCAACGTTCGACGGCCACGACTTCGCTTTCGCGGGATCCGAACGCGGCTCATTCGTCGCCGTCTACGACATCTCAAACGCTGCCGATCCAGCATTCGTCCAGCTCCTGGCGACGGGCATTGCCCCGGAAGAGATCCTCGCCCTGCCGGATCGCGGTCTGCTGATCACTGCCGACGAGGTCAGCCACACGCTGTCGATCTTCCAGTACACCGATGCCGTGAGTGCCGGAAGCGCCAGCCAGCCTCGCATTCATAGCCTCTCCGCCAGTATTCCCTGGGGCGCGATCTCCGGCATTGCTGCCGGTGGCAATCAGATCTTCGCCGTCCCTGATAGCGATCTCCAACCGGCGATCTACCGCATCAGTCCGGGCAATGGAGGCGAAGCTCTCCTTAACCTGCATGCCAGTGTCAGAGCAAGCGAGGGATCCACGAATTTCGATCTTGAGGGCATCACGATCGACACCACCAGCCGGGCGGCGCTGATCGCCGGCTTCTGGCTCGTTTCCGAGGGTAACGCTGCCTACGGCCAGGAGGATTACCGTCCAAATCTCCTGATTCAGACTGACCGCAGCGGGAATGTCACCAACCAGATCGCCCTCCCGGCGGCGGTCGATAGTCGCGAGACGGGCCAGCTCAGCGAGCGTGGTCTGAGCGGCGTCACGGTCAGTGACGATGGGCGCGCGCTCGTCGTCTCGTTCGAGTCGGGATTCACCGATGATCGCTGTAGCGGAGATACGCGCTACTCGCGCATTGCACGTTACGACCTCTGGAGCGGAACCTGGGACTTCTTCCTCTATCCGCTCTCGCAGCGCGATGGAGCCACGCGTCTGACCGATATCGTTCGCATCGATCAGGATCGCTATGCGGTGATAGAGGAGTCCGGTGATCCGAGTGGTCCGCGCCGCCTCGCCATCTTCAGTCTCGACGGCCTCGATCCATGGGATGGCCCGGTCCAGTTCGGGGACGATCTCTCTGGGCATCTGATCCAGAAGGAACAGACGGTTGATCTCGTCTCCTATTTCCAGCCGTTTGGGAATGTTGAGGCTCTCACCATCGCGGATGGCCAGTTGTGGGCTGCCACCGATAACGATGCGGGACAGGTTGAGACCAAGCTTGTCAATCTCGGCGATCTCGAGATCCTCCCGGTCCAGCCGGTCGAACCGGCCAGCGATCTCGTCAATCTGCAGATCCTCGCCGTCAACGACCTGCACGGCCAGGTCACGACCGGTCAGGAGATCGACGGTCGAGCCGTCGGTGGCGCGGCCTATCTGGCGGCATACATCAAACAGCACGAGGCCCAGAACCCCGAGAACACGCTGCTCGTCAGCGCGGGCGATGCGATCGGCGCGAGCTGGCCAGTCTCTGGGCTGCTGCAGGATGAGCCGATGCTAGCGATCATGAACGCGCTGGGATTCGATGTCGCGACCGTCGGGAATCACGAATTCGACGAAGGCTATGACGAGCTGCGGCGTTTGATCGATGGCGGCTGCAACCCGGCCACCGAGCCCCTGACTGGTTGCTTCCCTGGTGTTGATTTCCCCTATCTCGGCGCGAACGTCGTCTTCGCCGACAGTGGCGAGCCTGCGCTCGTTCCGTATGTCATCCAGAATGTTGAGGGAATCCCGGTCGGCTTCATCGGCACCGTTATCACCACCGTCCCGAATATCGTCGTGCCGAGCGGAGTTGCCGGGCTGAAGTTTCTCGACCAGGCCGACGCGATCAATCGCTACGTCGATGAGTTGCAGTCCATGGGTGTCGAAGCGATCATCGTTGTCGCGCACGATGGGTTCGAGATCGAAGACGGCGAATACACCGGCGGGTTCCACGATGTCGTTGACCGGATCGACCCTGCAATCGACCTGATTATCAGCGGCCACACGCACGAGGGCTATCTCGCCCAGATCGATTGCTTCCCGATCACTTCGGCTTACTCGTATAGTGAGGGGCTGACTGATATCGACCTGACGCTTGACCCTGGCACGGGCGATGTCGTTGATATCGAGGGTGAGCTGATCCAGACCTGGAACGATGCAATTGCTCCTGATCCCGAGATCGAGGCGATGGTCGAGCATTACGAGTCCATCGTCGGACCACTCATCAACCACGTTGTTGGGATGACTGAGGCAGACATCACCCGCGTCGAGAATGCGGCGGGAGAATCGGCACTCGGCAATCTGATCGCGGACGCGCACCGCGTCGCTGGTGGATCGGACTTCGCGGTGACCAACGACGGCGGAATCCGGACGGATATCCTGGCGGGTGATGTCACCTGGGGTGATCTCTATGCTGTGCAGCCGTTTGGGAACACGCTCGTTACGATGGAACTGACCGGCCAGCAGATGTATGACGTACTCAATCAGCAGTGGCGCACGTACGAGGATGAGATGCTGCAAATTTCGGGCTTTGAGTACGACTGGGATCCATCCCGGGCGATGGATGATCGTGTGATCGAGATCCGTCAGGTGCTAGCGGGTGGTGAGACGGTGCCGCTTGACCGGGCGGCTACGTACAGCATCACGATGAACTCGTTCCTGGCGGAGGGCGGCGATGACTTCAGCGTCTTTACCCAGGGATCGAATGCGGTGATCTTCGGCGATGATCTTGATGCGCTGGTCGATTACATCGGCTCGCTGGCACAGCCGTTCAGCGCGTCGATCGAGGGCCGCATCACGATCATCGAGTAGGGATTTCCGGAAATGAAGAGGCCCCGAATGTTTCACGTGAAACATTCGGGGCAGATCTCGTCACAGATTGTTTCACGTGAAACAATTTGAAGTCGCTTAGACGAAGGTGCCGCGCGGCTTGTCCTCGTTGGGCCGGCCTGCGTGGGCGAATTCGTCGAGCCGGACGGCAACGCGGGCGTGGATCGTTCGTGGCGGATAATGCCCAGCATCGTCGACATCTCCCGCCGGTTCGCCGGTGAAGATCTCAATCGCCTGATCGACTTGATCAACGGGGTAGAGGTGGAAGCGCCCGCGCTCGATTGCCCGGACGACATCCTCACGGAGCATCAGATTGCGGACGTTGGAGCGCGGGAAGACGACACCCTGATCTCCGGTGAGTCCGCGAGCGTCGCAGAGGTCAAAGAAGCCCTCGATCTTCTGATTCAGCCCACCGATCGCCTGGACCTCGCCCCACTGGTTGACGGAGCCGGTAACAGCCAGGTCCTGCCGCAGCGGCGCGCTGGCCAGACTGGAGATGAGCGCCAGAAGCTCGGCGAGCGAGGCACTGTCGCCTTCGACCGGACTGTAGGTCTGCTCGAAGACAAGGCTGGCCGCAAGTGAGAGCGGCTCGGGCCGCCCGTAGTGCCCGCCGACGTAGCCGGAGAGAATGAAGACGCCTTTGCTGTGGATGGGGCCGCCCAGCTCGACTTCTCGCTGGATATCGACGATGCCGCCACGGCCGGAGAAGGCGCGAGCAGTTATGCGGACGGGCATGCCGAAGCTGAATCCTGAAGTTGACATAACTGTGAGTCCGTTGATTTGACCGATTTCGCTGCCGTCGGTATCGACGACGACGGTGCGATCGACGAGCATCTGCTGCATGCGATCGGACGAGTAGCGCATGCGGTAGTTGCGCTCGGCGATGGCCTGGCGAACGGCATCTCCCCCGGTGGTCTCATCTTCGAGATTGGCCGCGATCTGCATGGCCTCCATCGCGATATCGGTGAGGAGGGAGAGCTCAAGACTCAGGCGGCGCTGGTCGGCGACCATGCGGACACTCTCTTCGACCATCCGGGCAACACCGACGGCATCGAGTGGCGGACGGTCTTTGACGCGAAGCGAGGCGAAGTAGGATGCGAGCGCCTGAACGGTGTCATCTGACCGGTCGATGCTGTCGTGAAATTCGGCGCGAATCTTGAAGAGCTGATTGAAGTCGGGATCGATGGCGGCAACGCGGTTGACGAGTTCAGGCTCGCCGATGAGGATGACTTTGATCGA
>CAYNTE010000177.1:3684-5534 GCA_964399615.1 uncultured Thermomicrobiales bacterium | reverse complement strand
TGAAGAGGACATTGCGGAAGTCGTTTCGATGTGGACGGGCATTCCGTTGACCCGGCTCGCCGCCGAGGAGACCGAACGTCTGCTGCAGATGGAATCAGCACTGCACGAGCGTGTGGTCGGTCAAGACGAAGCGATCAAGCTCGTTTCCAAGGCTGTGCGCCGGGCTCGTGCCGGTCTGAAGGACCCACGGCGACCGATTGGCAGCTTCATCTTCCTCGGCCCGACAGGTGTCGGTAAGACGGAGCTGGCCCGTGCTGTTGCAGAGTTCATGTTCGGCTCTGAAGAGTCTCTGATCCAGATCGATATGAGTGAGTTCATGGAGCGTCACGCCGTCGCTCGACTGGTCGGCGCACCTCCTGGCTACGTTGGATATGAAGAAGGTGGTCAGCTGACCGAGGCTGTGCGCCGCAAGAGCTACTCAGTTATCTTGCTGGATGAGATCGAGAAGGCGCATCCGGAAGCATTCAACATGCTGCTTCAGATTCTTGAAGAAGGCAGTCTGGCGGATGCCAAGGGCCGGCGAGTCGACTTCCGAAACACGATCATTATCATGACGGCCAATGTCGGAGCGGAGCAGATTGTCCGCGGCTCGACGTTTGGATTCGGCACCGCTGGCGAGGAAGAGCAGCTTCGGAATCAGGAATACGAGGAGATGAAGGAGCGGGTGCTTAACCAGTTGCGCCAGACCTTCCGGCCCGAGTTCCTGAACCGAATCGATAGCACGATCGTCTTCCACTCGCTGTCGCAAGAGCAGTTGCGTGAGATCGTTGACATCAAGCTGGCGCGGTTGCGCGAGCAGCTCCACGAGCGAGAGATCACGATCGAATTCTCGGTTGAGGCGATGGATCTGCTCGGTGAGCGTGGATTCGATCCGCAGTATGGCGCACGACCACTGCGCCGTATCATCCAGAACCTGATCGAAGACCCGATTGCTGAGGGCCTACTCGAAGGGCGCTTCAAGCAGGGCGATACGATCAAGGTGGACGTCGAGGACGGCCTGCTGAAGATGATGTCGGCCGACATGGCGTCGTTGACCTAGTTCTCGCTGAATCGCATGACGTTGAAGATCACTAGGGGCGCTGACGTCAGCGCCCCTAGTGCTAGTTTGAGCTGAGTGGCGCGATGGCCAAAGCACGCACGCTATACGTTTGTCAGGAATGTGGACATCAGAGCTCCGGCTTCTATGGACGCTGCCCGGAATGCGGTGCCTGGGGCACGATGGTCGAAACGATCGATCAGCCTGCCACAGCGTCGAGCAAGTCGTCTCGCCGATCGATGCAGCCCGCTCGGGAGCCGGTGCTGATCCAAGAGGTGGCCAGCGCTGAGGTCTCGCGTCGCGCCGTGCCGATTCGGGAGTTCTCGCGAGTGCTGGGGGGCGGGATCGTCCCCGGATCGCTGGTTCTCATCGGCGGAGATCCTGGCATTGGGAAGTCAACGCTCCTGCTGCAGGCGGCCGGCGAGCTGGCCAATGCAAGCGGCAGCGTGCTCTATGTCACTGCCGAGGAATCGGAGCAGCAAGTCAAGCTGCGTGCAGACCGGCTCGGGATCGTTCCGCGGGAGCTCTACTTGCTATCCGAAACACGCATCGACTCAGTGCTTGGATCTGCCGAGGCACTGAAGCCCGGGGTACTCATCGTCGATTCGATCCAGACAGTGTTCACTGACGATCTCACGTCAGCTGCAGGTAGCGTGAGCCAGGTTCGGGAGTGTACGGCGCGCTTGATGCAATTCGCCAAGTCGACAGGCACGGCGGTCTTCATCGTCGGTCATGTGACGAAAGAGGGCGCCATTGCGGGTCCCCGCGTGCTGGAGCATATGGTCGACGCGGTGCTCTATCTTGAAGGTGACCG
>CAYNTE010000177.1:0-3584 GCA_964399615.1 uncultured Thermomicrobiales bacterium | reverse complement strand
ATCTTTCTGAATGTTGTCGGTGGCTTGCGCTTGAGTGAACCGGCGACTGATCTTGGGGCTGCTGTGGCCATTGCGTCGAGTTTCAAGGGTGAGCGTGTCGATCCCACGACGGCAGTGGTCGGCGAGATTGGCCTTTCAGGTGAGCTGCGCTCGGTCAGCCAGCTCGATCGACGCTTGAGTGAGGTTGGAAATTTGGGGTTCAAGCGCATGGTCGTGCCGGCGACAGTTGGCCGGCGTGGAACGGTCCGGCTATCAAGTGCCGTCGAAGTGGTGCGCGTCTCCACGGTGAGCGAGGCCATCGATGCCGCGCTTGGCAGGCACTAGCGCTGCACCTTGCTAAGCTCGATGATCTCATCGAGCAGGCGGCGGACGGCGTTGGCATCGCCTGTCATTCGCTCGGCCCGGTCTTCATGGCAACTAATGAGCGCATCAAGGTGAACCAGAAACTGCTCATGGTCGAGATCGTCTTGGTCAAGCACGATCGCGGTCGCGCTTTCTGCCAGCGCCTCGGCATTCAGCCGCTGCTCCACCGCACCGGGCAGCGGGATCAATATGGCAGGGATGCCCAAGGCCGCCAGCTCGGAGACGGTCCCGGCGCCAGCGCGGCCAGCTACGACGCTCGCGGCTGCATAGACATGCTGTAGTTCTGCTCCCAGGCGCTCGACAGGGTGATACCGTGCGGCGAGATCTGCCGGCAGCCGGGAGCGTGCGTCAATTAATCGTGGGTAATCACCATTCGCCTCGCGAGGGCCACACTGGTGAATGATCTCCACTGATCTCAGCACCTTTGGCAGCATCGATTCGATAAATTGGTTGATAGCCTGTGCACCTTGGGCGCCTCCGGTGATGTACATCAGAGGCCGATCACCGACCAGGTCGAAATGTCGCTTTGCTTCGGCGGCTGAACCGTTGAGAATCGACTGCCTGACGGGATTGCCTGTTACGACTACGCGTTGGTTTGGTCGTGGTTGTGGGCGGCGCGAGGCATCATACGAAAGCGCCACGACATCGGCGAACCGCGCGTTGATCTTGGTGGCCAGGCCGAGTGAGGCAGTCTGCTCGTGGGTAATCGAGGGAATATGAAGATAGTGGCTTGCGATCACTGGTGGAACGCCAACATAGCCGCCCGTCGAGAGGAGAACGTCGGGGCACCACCTACGCAGAATGCGAATTGATTGTGCGATACCAACAGGAATGCGCGCAGTGTCTAGGATCGTTCGTGGTGAGATATAGCGACGGAGTTTGCCGACGTGAATCGCGTGAAACGGGATTCCCAGCTCGATAGCGGCTTGACGCTCAAACGGTCCACGTGAGCCGATCCAGATGGCTTCGAATGGGATGTCAGTGGCGCGAAGTTCTTCGATCAGCGCGATGGCTGGCGAGATGTGACCTCCCGTGCCACCTGCGGCGATCGCGAGGCGTAAAGTTTGGTCGTGGGTCATGGTAGACTGGCCATCCGAAAGGTCAACATGTCATTCTCCAGAGATGAACGCACCCCATTGTCGAATCATAATCAAAGCGAAGATCCCCAATCCAAGCCGGTCAACTCGATCGCTCGTTCACTGGCCTACTACGGTGGTGGCGCGGCGCTCGTGGTGGCGCTCGATCAGCTCACCAAATACCTGATCTGGCACAGTGTTGGTCCCGAAGGGGATCACATTCAGATTGAGATCTTTAGCTGGCTCCGGATGATCTTTGTGCGCAATACCGGCGCATCGTTTGGGCTCTTTCAGGGCTATTCGGGCGTATTGACCGTTCTTGGCCTCGGAGCGCTCGTGTTCCTGGGCATCATCTTCTACACCAATGCCAGGCGGGACTGGGTGGCTGCTATCGCACTCGGCATGATCGCGGGTGGCGCGATTGGAAATCTCATCGACCGGGTGCGACTCGGATATGTGATTGACTGGATAGATGTGCCGCGCTGGCCGACGTTCAATGTCGCTGACAGCGCGATTACCGTTGGGATGGTGCTACTGGTGCTAACGATTCTTTTTCGGGAGCAAGGGCACCAGGAACCTGATGAGCCGGTAATGCGTGTCGATAAGCGCGAGCCGGTTGGCTCAATGCCGCACGAAGAATCATGAGCAACGAACATTTCGTTTTTGACTTTCAGGTGCCACTGGAACAGCAGGGCGAGCGGCTGGATCGCGTCGTCACGGCGCTGCTACCGGACGTCAGCCGGTCGTTCGTCCAGCGTTTGATCGACGCTGGCGACGTCACTGTCAATGATCAGCCTCGACGGCCGAGCTACAAAGTTGCCACTGGCGATCACGTTCGCGCGCAGGTTCCTCCTCCGGAGGAAGATGAAGAGATCGCGTCAAGCGAGATAGCGATTCCGATCGTCTACGAGGACGACGACATTATCGTCTTCGACAAACCCGCTGACCTCGTCGTTCATCCAGCACCCGGGCACACAAATGACACGCTCGTGAATGTTTTTAAAGCGTTGAGGCCGGAGAGCATTCAGCCCGGGACGCCCAGGCCGGGAATTGTTCACCGCCTAGATAAAGACACCTCTGGGCTTATTGTGGTGGCAAAGACCGAACCAGCACGGTTGAAGCTGCGCAAGCAGTGGCAGGCTCACGATGTCTACAAGGAGTACACCGCGCTGGTGGTGGGCTCGCTGAACGAAGACAAGGCCACGATCGATGCGCCGATTGGCCGTGACCCCAATAGTCGCAAGAAGATGGCCGTGGTGCAGGGTGGCAGGCCAGCTCGAACGCACCTTGACGTAATCGCGAGGTATCCGGGCTACACGTTGCTCAAGGTGCAAATTGAGACCGGCAGGACACACCAGATTCGTGTCCATTGCCAGTTCATCGGTCATTCAGTCGCGCAAGACCGGACCTATGGCGGCTACCGACAGCACTTCCCGCTCGACCGGCAATTTCTCCATGCCAGGAAGCTTCAATTCAAGCTCCCTGACGGTCGGGTCATCGAGCTGGAGTCTCCGTTGCCGGAAGACCTGCGCACTGCTCTGAGCTATCTGGAAGAGCAAGCGACGTGAATCCTCGCGAGGTGATTGAGCAGATCTATCAGGCTGCAGTCGCTTCGGTCGACCCGGAACAGTCAGTTCGGGACCACATGTACCGTATTGGTGATCACAACCTTGAGGTTGGTGGCGACCTCGTGGAGATCTCCGAGGCAGGCGTCTACGTCATAGCGTTAGGCAAGGCGGCCGTACCGATGACTGTCGCCGCCGTGGACGTCATCGGCGAACAGTTTGAGGCAGGCTTCGCAGTTACGAAATTTCAACCCGACCAGTCGATTCCCGGGGTCACGATCATGCAGGGATCACATCCAGTTGCGGATTCCCGCTCACTAGAGGCGGGCCGTCAACTGCTCGATTTCGCTGCTCAAATTCCCGACGGCGCGCTAGTCGTGGCGTTGATCTCGGGTGGTGGTTCAGCGCTGGTCGAGGCGCCAGAAGACTCCATCCGTCTGGAGCAGATTCAGGAAGCAACCCGCGACCTGCTGAGAGCGGGAGCGAGTATTGAGGAGCTGAACGCGGTTCGCTCGCGACTGAGCCGGATCAAAGGCGGCGGATTATTGCACGCCATGCGCGGCGCGAGAGTCGTAAATCT
>CAYNTE010000176.1:0-5540 GCA_964399615.1 uncultured Thermomicrobiales bacterium | reverse complement strand
TAATGAGGATCAGAAGCGAATCAAACGAACGCTTGCGGGTCTCACGGTCACTTTCGAGATCACGGATGAGGGCGTTGCATGCAATCTCGACGAGATCATGCGTTTGACGTCGGTCCGAGAAGACGATTGGATCCTGATTTCGCCACGCTGGACCGTCGACAAGCGTCTACCGCCAGAAGAACGTGTGCCGGCGATGCTGACCTACAAACAGACGCTGTATAGCGCCAGGGCATCGATCAACAAGATCAGTCTCAATCGCGATGACGACAACCGGGTGATATCTGCCCTAATTGAGGTCGAATACAAGCAGTCAATCGGCGGCGAGTCGATGATTCCGTTCATCTTCAAGTCGGGGATCGGGTTGAACAAACCGCTCATTGACGGCGACCTCTACGTCGTTGACGATGATCCGAACTCGTGGCCCGACTATCACACCAGCCGCGTCACCAAGGCTCTGCCGGAACACGAGGACTCCCATGCACTCTATACACGCCTGACCGGAAGATCCCCGAAGCAGCTTGAACGCCCAGACTCGGCCCTCGCTGCTCAACAACGCTTCCTTCTTGGTTTCGAGCATTTGGCTGAGATTGGACACTTCCACGAATTTGAAGAAAGCAAACGTCAGTACATCGGGGCCAACGGCACGACTCCGACCTTGCTCGTGCAAGGACCACCGGGGACTGGCAAGAGCTACGCAACGGCGTTTGCGATGTTCGCACGCGCCCAAGGCGCAATCGCGGCAGGCGAGCGCTTCCATGCGGGGCTGAGCTGTCACACGCACGCCGCGACGGATGTTCTTGTCAACGAGCTTGTCAAGGTCCGCGACGAACTCAAGCGCATCCAAAACCGGCACGAAGACATCTTCAATGAGTACTTCGAATCTGCCTTGCTCGAGATCCCGATCTTCCGCATCCATAGCAAAGGGGATGCTGAACGGAATGTACCAGCCGGATCGAAGCGCATAGTTTCCGCGTTCCGCCGCGAGCTGAAAGGCTTCGATCAAGCATTCATCCTCGGAACTCCACCAAGGCTCAAGGACTTTGCCACCGCTACGAGGAACAAGGTCTCTCACCCGTTCGGTCATAGTTTCCTTGATTGCGTTGTGCTCGATGAGGCGTCACAGTTGACGATTCCAGCGGCGTTGATGGCGACGGTCGGGTTGAAGATGGATGGACAGTTGATCGTCGTCGGCGACCACCGCCAGATGGCGCCAATCATCCAGCATGACTGGGAGCGCGATCTGCGTCGATCTTCGCACCTCTTCCGCTCATATGACTCGATCTTCAACCGGTTGAGGGCCGAGGCCACGCCGATGGTGCAGTTCGAGGAGAGCTTCCGGCTACACCGAGATATGGCCGATTTCCTCCGGGAGACGATCTATCAGCAGGACGGTATTCACTACTTCAGCCAGCAGGTGCGCCTGATCGAGGACTATCCGAGCGGCGACGCCTTCATCGACGCGGTGCTTGCATCGGGCCATCCCATTGTTGTCGTCGAGCACAACGAGGACCTCAGCCAGAAACGCAACGAATTTGAGGCCGAAATCATCGCAGAGCTCAACATGCAGCTACGCAAACCACACGGCCACAGGTTGAACACAGCCGACGGCGTCGGGACGGTAGTACCGCACAAGGCGCAGCGAGCGTTGATTCAGGAACTGCTGCTACCAATCGCCGATATCAACCCCAGCACCGGCACAGTGCGCGATGGCGGCGTCGATACAGTCGAACGCTATCAGGGAGATGAGCGGCAAGTCATCATCTTCGGCGCGACCGAGAGTGACAGCATCTATCTGCAGTCGATGAGCGAGTTCCTGCTGGACCCGCGACGGTTGACGGTGGCGCTGAGTCGGGCAAAGAAGAAAGTGATCCTGGTCGCATCGCGCCACATCTTTAACTACTTCAGCACCGACGAGGAGATCTACCTGAATTCCCTGCTCTGGCGACACCTCTTGAAACGAACCTGTACCCAATTGCTCTGGTCGGGTAAGCGCAACGGGCACGAGGTCAATGTCTGGGGTAGTCCGCTTCACGACGAACAGCTGCTCATGACTTCCAGCAGCGCGTCAACCTCCGCTTCGGATGTGTAGCCGTGGAAGCTAGTGCGGATCCGTCCCGCGCTGCCAGTCACCCAAACGCCCGCCTCAGCAAGACGCCCCGCCGTGCCGGATGGGTTTGCATCGAGCCAGCAGACGATACCTGCCCGCTGCACCGCGGATAGCGGAGTGATGATCTCCAGATCGAGTTGCAGCAGTCCTTCGAGCGCACGCCCCGCTAATGCGGCAACATGTGACTCGATTGCGGGGAGTCCGACGCCCTCGATGATCTCCAGACCCGCCTGCATTGCGTAGGCCGTGCTCCACGAGGCGCTACCAAGTTCGAACCGGCTCGCATCGGGCTTCAACTCGTAGGGAGCGCTCAGATCGTCGACGACGCTGAACCAACCACGATCGCGAGGCACTGCATCCGGTCTTCGTGCTCGATTCCAGTAGAAAACGCCGATCCCGTGCGGAGCCATCAGCCACTTGCACGAGCTTGCCACCAGAAAATCGCAGACATCGGCAGGGACAGTAAACACCCCAAGCGACTGCGTGGCATCGACCAGCACGATGGCTGGATGGTCGCCGAGCAACTGCCGCAGGCGCGACAGATCGACGCGGTATCCGGTACGATAGCTGACATGGCTGAGTGCGATCAACTTCGTGTTTTCGTCGACGGCCGCGACGATGGCTTCAGGCGAAACGATCCAGTCCTGATGATCAACGATGCGCAGCTCGACACCGTGATCGCGGACCAGAGCGTGCGCCGGGATGAGCGTCGAAGGAAACTCCAAATCCGAGGTCATCGCGACGATATTGTCGGCGGGACTCCAGTCGATCATGGCGCAGACTGCAGCAATACCGGCCGATGCGTTGGGCAGCAGTGCGATGTCGCCCGCTGTTGCGCCCATCAACCCCGCCAGCCTGCGGCGTACATCCTGATCGACTTCTTCGAGCTGCCTGCGCCCTTCCGGCCCAGCAACTTTGTCGGCAAGATATCGCTGATGCTGTGCGACCGCAGACGCTGGGACAAGTCCTTCACCAGCCGTCATCAGATATGAGCGGCAGCTGGGCCGGATGAATAGCGATGGGTCAAAGACTGGCGGCATGGCTTCCCCTGCTTTCGCGTTCTGGCGGACGATCTCGGGTGCTATTGGAGCACATCGCGCTGACAGAGCGGGGTAAAGGCGCTACACTTGGACCCGGTACGCAGGGGGCGCGAGTAGCGGGAACTTGCCAGTCGAATGACGAGCCCAAGGGTAGATATTTCAACCGAACGCATCTCAGCCGTGCGCAGCCTTCGCATGATAGCCAGTGGAGCACTCCTCTGGGCGCTAGCGGTGGCCGCAATCGGGATATTTATCGTCGCTAGCGGCACTGAGAGCGCCTGCAACGGCTGGCCACTCTGCAACAACTCGCTGGCAGCCCCTGGCAGCACCGACGGGATGCTCTTGCTCTCACATCGCGTCGCCGCGCTCGGGCTGATCGTCGGCAGTGGCTTGCTGATCTATTGGGCGTGGACCCGTCTCTCGGACGAGCGCTGGCTGGTCCGACTCGCCGCATCGGCATTTGCCCTGACGCTTGCCCAGGCAGTGCTTGGCGGGCTCGGGGTCGCGTTCGAGTTTCCCGGCTGGCTGGGTGTCGTCCACGTAACACTCAGCACCATCCTCTGTGTGATATTGCTTGGCATTGTTCTCCTCACACTTTCGAGATCTGAAGCCAGCCTGCCCGATGGAGCGACCGGACTCGCGGTTCTCGGGGCAGTGGCAATCTCGTTCGCCTTGCTGCTCAACCCCTCCGCCGTGAGCCTGGAGAGCCTCAGCTGGTCGAGCGCTGGCGGCGCAACGGCCGGTGTGCTGCTCCTTGCAGCGGTTGCGATCGGCTCGATTGTGCTGATGCTGCGGCAAACGAATCACCGGTTTGGGCGGATCGGAACATTGCTTGGCGTCGCTGGGCTGATCGCAGCTGGCGCGCTGGCGTTGATGGATGCATCAAGCGGCTGGAACGCAGTGCCGGACCTGCTGCTCTGGGGCGCGGTGCTTGCATTGCTCGCCACGGCAATCGATGGCAACGCTGACCACGTGCGCGGCTGGCTACAGCGCGAGATATTGATTGATCGCGCGGGATTGAAAGAGCAGCTACGAGGGTATGCACGGGTGAGCAAGCCCGGCATCATGCTGTTGCTGCTCACAACCACCTTTTGCAGCATGCTGGCGGCCCAGGCTGGCTGGCCAGGTCTGAGCTTGGTTCTGCTGACGCTGCTAGGTGGGGCACTGGCCTCCGGTGGCGCCAGCGCAATGAATTGCTACATCGACCGCGACATCGACCAGATTATGGCGCGCACGCGCAAGCGCCCGATCCCGACCAGATCGCTTACAGCAGCCCAGGTGCGTGGCTACGCGGTGACACTCAGTGTCGCATCGGTCGTGCTGTTGGCGATCTGGGTCAATCCGCTTGCGGCGCTGCTGGCGCTGGCTGGCAACCTCTTTTACATCTTGATCTACACAGCTTGGTTGAAGCGCAGCACGCCACAAAATATCGTCATCGGTGGCGCGGCAGGCTCATTCCCGCCACTGGTTGGCTGGGCTGCGGTGACTGGCAATTTGGCGATCGCTCCGCTGATCCTGGCCGCAATCGTCTTCCTCTGGACACCACCACATTTCTGGAGCCTGGCGATCTTGAAGAAGCGCGACTATGAGCGCGCTGGCATTCCGATGATGCCTGTCATGCGCGGCGAAGCCCATACTCGTCTGGAGATCCTGCTCTATACGCTGATCCTCGTGCCGGTGACGCTGTTGCTGGTGCCGGCAGGTGGCGCAGGAGTCTTCTATCTTGGTGCCGCGACTATCCTCGGCGCAGTCTTCATCAGCTACGCCGTGCGCATGTATCGCGAGGGCAACGCACGCCTCGCTTGGCCACTCTTCAAGTACTCCAACTACTACCTGGCCGCGCTGCTCGCCGCGCTTGTGGTCGACGCACTCATCCGCTAATCAGTCGCCACACCACGACCAAACCAGCAACGGTGTGAGCATCTCGCCCGCCGACAACGAGCCATGTCCGCCGATGCTGCCGCTGTTGTAATTGCGCGAGGCGAAGGTGGTGTCGCCGCGCGCGAACGCGAGCGTGTCACCGACGCGGCTGAAGAGCTTCGGGTGAAGTTGACCTGGACCATAGAGCCCAGCCTCGAACGCAGCCGCTGCTTCGACCACCAGCGCATTGTCAGCGAGATCTTCAATCAGCTGCATACGACCGTCATCCGGGTTGCGGAACGAGAAGCCCATTGCCCGTGCCTCGCCGGTCGTGCCGTGACGTAGAAGGTTGGAGATGCGCCGCTTGGCGTCAATATTGATCTTGGCGGCGTGCGGCTCTGGCACATGGCCGTGGTCGGCAGTGACGATCAGGGTCGCAGATTGCCCAAGCTTCGCGAGCGGTTCGATGACGCCCTCACCAATCGCTTGGTCGATCAGACGCAATTCAAGCCGGACAGCCGCGCTATCCGGAC
>CAYNTE010000175.1:0-5551 GCA_964399615.1 uncultured Thermomicrobiales bacterium | reverse complement strand
AACGTCGCTGGCATCCTGCGCGACCGCATGATCTTCAACATGGCTGAGGAAGAGTGGGACGCCGTCATAGCCGTTCACCTGAAAGGCACCTTCAACACCTGCCGCTACGCCTCTTCGTACTTTCGAGAGCGTCGCGAAGGCGGCAGAATCATCAACACTTCCTCAAACTCAGCGTTCGGGAACCCTGGCCAGCCGAACTACGCGGCAGCCAAAGCCGGCATCATCGGCTTCACACTCAACCTGGCCAATGCGCTGCAGAAATATGGCGGAGTGACAGCCAACGCCATCCTCCCTAGTGGCTCGACACGCATGATCGACTCGATTCCGAGAGCAGTTGAGCAGGTGGCGCACACCGGCAAATTGCCGAGCGAGCTAGCGATTGGCACCGAGCGAGACCCCGACAACGTTGCGCCGATTGTGACCTATCTCGCAAGTGATCAAGCCGCCCATATCAATGGCCACGTCTTCGGCTCGTTCGGCTACAACAACGTCTTGATCTCCCAGCCAAAGGTGATCCGGACGATCAAGAAGGAGAGCCGCTGGACGATTGATGAGCTGGCGGAGGTAGTACCGAAAGCCTTTGGCGATCGCTTCGAGGGTCAGAATAACCGTCCAGGTATCACGGCGTTGATCAACAGCATTCCCGAGGAGAAGTGGCAAGACCTCGGCGAAGGACGGCGCTACTATTCGACCGGACTCGAAGCCTATGGAGAGCGATCTTGGTAGCAAGCGAGGAGGAGTGAGCGATGGACCGAGACACCGAAGCCTACTTTGACATGATCGTCCAGGCGGTCGAACGCATCTTGAAAGCCAGCGATGGGCTTGATGCGGAGGGCATGAACTGGCGACCTATTCCTGAAGAGACGAGCAGTCTGGCGATCCTGGGCACCCACATCATGGGTAATCTGGAGCAGGGTATCCTGGCGACGATTGCTGGCCATCCTGATTATCGTGACCGCGACGCGGAGTTCGCCGCCGAGCTGGATTCTAATGAAGAGCTCTGGTCGAAGTGGCGGAACCTGAAAACCCGCATCCAGGCGGCCATGGGATCTATGGGTCCCGACGTCCTGGATCGTCACTACAATCACCCGCGCCAGGGTGAAAAGACTGGTCGATGGATCCTGTTGCATGCCGCCTGCCACGCCAATGAGCATGTCGGTCATGCCGAATTGACCCGCCAGCTCTTCGACGTCCGTGACGGGTCGTAATTAGCAGCAGGTGAACGAGAGAAAGGGGCACGACTGAGTGTCTATATCCAATCAGGTCGCCATCGTCGGTGCGGCCGAGACCAACGAACTGGGGCAGATCCCCGATAAACCCGCCATCATGCTGCACGCAGAGGCAGCAATGAACGCGCTGGAAGATGCCGGACTGTCACTCTCCGACGTCGACGGCATCTGCACGGCTGGTTTTCCTTCCTATGATGTAGCCGAGTACCTCGGCATCGTCCCGCGCTTCACCGACGGCACCTCGGTCGGTGGGTCGTCATTCGTCATCCACGTCGGCCACGCCATCATGGCGATTGCCACCGGTAAGGCGGACGTCGTTTTGATCACCCACGGTGAGAGCGGTCGGTCACGCATCGGTGCTCCGGGCCGGGCGATGCCGGCGGATTCTCTGCGCGGCCAGTTCGAAGCTCCCTTCGGCCTGCCGCAGCCAGTCGGCGCGTACGCCATGGCCTGCTCGCGGCACATGGCGAAATATGGCACGACCAAGGAGCAACTAGCCGAGATCGCGGTTGCAACACGCAAGTGGGCGCTGCTCAATCCCAAATCGTTCAACTACGGTAAGGGCGAGCTGACGATCCAGGATGTCTTCGATTCTCCAATGATCGCCTGGCCATTCAACCGCTTCGATTGCTGTCTCGTCACCGACGGCGGCGGCGCGCTGGTGCTCACCTCGGCCGAGCGAGCCAAGGATCTCAAGCAGACCCCGGTGCTGGTCAAGGGGGCAGGCGAGAGCCACGACCACGCCATGATCAGCCAAATGCCCGATTTCACCAGCTTCTCCTCGCGAATCTCCGGCGAGCAAGCTATGAAGATGGCTGGCGTCACTCACGACGACATCGATCTGGCCATGATCTACGACTCCTTCACCTATACTGTGCTCCTCTCGCTTGAGGAGCTGGGCTTCTGCAAGAAGGGTGAGGGCGGCGACTTCGTCAGCGGTCAGCGCACGGCTCCGGGTGGCGAGTTCCCGATGAATACCAACGGCGGCGGGCTGAGCCACACGCACACCGGCATGTACGGCATGTTTGCGCTCATCGAAGGTGTCAAGCAGGTGCGCGGTGATTATGCCGATCAAGGCATTCGCCAGGTGCCCGACTGCAACATCGCGCTCGTCCACGGCACCGGTGGCGTACTCTCGTCTGCCGGCACCGTTATCCTGGAGAAAGGGGCGTAATCGATGGCCGATTACAAGAAGCCACTTCCAAAGCCCGACCCGATCACCGCTCCCTATTGGGAGAGTCTGAAGCAGCACGAGATGAAGATCCAGCGTTGCAACGACACCGGCAAGTTCTTCTTCTACCCGCGCGGCCTCAGCCCCTTCACCGGTTCGACCAACATCAGTTGGGAACCAGTCAGCGGCAACGGCACCGTCTACGGTTTCACCATCGTCGATCAGGCCCGCTATGCCTGGCCCGGCTTCGAAGCGCCGTACGTTATCGCCCTGGTTGAACTCGAAGAAGGCGCGCGACTGATGACGAACCTCGTCAATGTCCAGGCTGATCCCGAGCATGTCTCGGTCGGCATGGCAGTCAAGGTCGTTTATGATGATGTAACAGACGAGGTGACCTTGCCGAAGTTCGAACCGGCATAAGGCGACTCGTCGCATACATCGAGAATCATCACCCCGCCCCTCTCCGGCAACGTGCTGAAGAGGGGCGAACCAAGGAGCACCTGTGACCTGGCGGATAGCCGTAACTACCGGACATTTCATGCCTGTCGACCCCAAGAATCCTGTCTTGAATCGCATCGACGCACCCGACGACGAGATCGATCGACGACGCCAGGACGAAGAGGCCCGCCAGGCCAGCGAAGTCCCGAAACTCGACCCCGATGCCGATATCCATATGCTCAGTATCCCCAACGAGGGCATGATGTCCGGCCAACCGACCAACTGCTATCTTCTGGGCCGGCCTGCCGGCGACGAACCCCTCACGATCATCGACGCGGGTGGCGACTCACAGATCGAGATCTTTCGATTCGCCTTTGAAGAGAGCGGCGTCGACCCCAACCGGGTCGCTCGCATCGTCCTGACCCACGGTCATCCCGACCACGTCCGCGGTGCTGCTGAGCTCGCCAAGCTCTGCGAAGCTCCCGTCATGGCCCCGATCGGCGAAAGAGAACAGATCGAATACTTCGACCCTGATCTTCACGTTGATCACTGGTTGGAGGACGAGAGTCCGATAGCATGCGAAGGGTTTTCGTTGCGGCCGATCTACACACCCGGTCACTCACCTGGTCACCTGTGCTTTGTCGAGACCTTGACGGGATCTTTGCTGGCTGGCGATATGATCTCCGGCTTCGGGAGTGTCGGTATTTTCCCGCCGCGCGGCTCGATGAGTGAGTACTTCGCCAGCCTCCACCGGCTGCTCGATGAGCATAAGACGCAACCGTTCACCTCTATCTTGCCGGGCCACGGGCCGGTCATCCCCGATGCCAGATCCAAGATCGAGGAGTACATCGCGCACCGGTTGAAGCGCGAGGAAGAGATCTACCAGGCACTTGCCAAGCGTGGCAGCGCGACCGTTGATGAGCTGTTCCCCGACATCTACCCCGACATCCTCCCCCACCTCGGCTTCGCGGGCAAAGCCACCATCACCGCCCACCTCGACAAGCTCGTCGAAGATGGTCGGCTCAGCCTCAACGGCGACACCTACGCCGTCCTGTGAGTCAAGGCTAGCCACAATAGATTTCCCCTCTCTGGAGCGACAGCCAGTGAGCAATATTGCCTGCGTCTGACAAGCTCATGACAGGTAATTGACAACCTCGTGATGCAATGGGAAGATTGCAGCACACACAAGAACCAGCCACCTGGGGCTGCGCTTATGCGGGATCGCTGAGCAAGAAAGGTTGTCTGATGCTGGACGGGAATAGCCTGGTTCGATGGCTCAAAACGCGATACGAGAACACCCTGAGCGGCCGTAACTGGAGAGTGCGCGGAGTCCTGTCGGTGGCCCTAATTATCGGCCTGGTGCTGGCAAACTACGGTATCTCAGCTGTTCGCGCCGAAGGCGATCAATCTGAAGTCACTGTCTGCGTGAACAAGTGGAACGGTGCTATGCGCGTTCTGATGCAGGGCAGTTGCTCTCGCAGTGAATACCCAATGTCCATTAACCCTGAAGGCATCCCTGGCCCACCCGGACCGCCCGGCCAGAAAGGAGAGGCTGGGGTGGACGCACTCACTGGATACAGCGTCATCCTGGGTTCGCACTCTGTGACCGGGGTGGATGACTCCTGGACGCAAGACTGTGAAGCGGGCAAGGTGGCAATCGACGGCGGCGCAATGTTCCGCTCCGCAGGCTCCGCAACGCTAGTTCTTGGCACCTTAAATGCGATGCCGTCATTCGACGGCGCCCCGCCAGAATTCCAACCCCCAGCCGACGGGCCGTTTACCGCCGCATCAATGCCTGATGGGTGGCACTACGAGTTCAGCAACGCAGGCGTCTTTATTACCGATGGCGCTGTATACGCAAACGACTTTACATCGTTGCCGATCATCGATTACTGGGTCGCCTGCATCAATGCGCCCGCCGCATAGACCGATACCTCATCCCCGGCGCTCCGACATGCGGGCCCCATCTGTGGCCATCGACACACAGGAGCGCCGGCCCGCCTCTCAGCGTTCGAATGCCATGCGAGATTTGCTCCTCACTTTTACACAAGGGTGTATGCTAGGCTATATCTTATCTGCCAAAGTGCAGAAGAGTCGTAGGAGCAGCGCCAGCGGTGCGCGATGCGAGTGGATCTGAGTGCTCACAATCCCGTTCTTGCTAGCGAGGTACACTGCTTCGCTCGCAGAACGGGTATGTAATGCAAGGGTTGAATCGTCTTCTGAGCCGACAGGTCTCGCTCGTGCGCGTTATAGCGAGCCTCGTTCTCGTATTGACCGGAGTCGCGGTCGGGTACGACATTTCTTCCACCAGCGCGCAGAGAGTAGACTCTACGATTTACGCCTGTGTGAACAAATGGAACGGTGCAACCCGCATCGTAGGCGAGGGCAACGAGTGCGGCCGCAGCGAATATGCGACAAGCTGGGCTGAGCAGGGGCCACAAGGTCCCAAAGGCGACAAAGGGGACCAAGGACCCGCCGGCAAAGATGGCGAGGACGGTGAGCAAGGACCAGCCGGCACACCTGCTGGCTTTCGAGTGATAGTTCAGGATGGACGGATCGAACACAACCAAACTCGGTTATTCATCTTGCCGTGTCCGGCAGGGTTCTTTCCCACCACCGGCGGAATCGTTTACGATGTGCAGAAGTACCCCGATTTTGAAGCGCACCAAGGATCGTTCACGTACATTCCAGCGAGCTCCACGTATCCAACGGC
>CAYNTE010000174.1:4168-5601 GCA_964399615.1 uncultured Thermomicrobiales bacterium | reverse complement strand
ATCACCTTTACCGCGACGGCCGACGTGCCTTCGAACGTCACCGTCATCCTCTCCAACGCTGTGACGGTCACCCCGCCTGCAGGAGTGACTGACCCGAACCTGGACAACAATAGCGACCAGGAGCAGAACCCGTTCAACCTGGTCGCAGATCTCTCGATTTCAAAGGACGATAGCGCGACCACCGTCGTTGCGGGCACTGATATCGAATACACCATTGTCGTGACGAATAACGGTCCGAGCGATGTGACTGGGGTAGCGATCACGGACTCCGTGCCAGCCTCAATCACCGACGTGACCTGGACATGCCAGGCTAGCGGTGCGGCTGCGTGCGGTACTGATTCAGGGAATGGCAATTCGATCAATACGACCGCTAACATTCCGTTCGGCGATAGCGTGACCATCGTTGTCTCTGGCGTCGTCGATCCATCGGCGACTGGCACGATCGAGAACTTCGCATCCGTCGCGGTTTCGGGCAACGTCAATGATCCGGTTGACACGAACGATAGCGATTCTGACACCACGACGATCACTACCCAGGCCAATGTTTCGGTGAGCAAAACCAGCGTCCCCGAGTCCTATGTACCGGGAGCGCCGTTGACCTACACCGTCACGGTTACCAACAACGGGCCGAGCGATGTCGCAGATGTACTGGTGACGGACAATCTACCTGCCGTCATCGAGTCCTTCACCTGGATCTGCTCCGCCGATGCCGGGTCGTCATGTGCCACTGCTGTCGGTAGCGGCGACATCTCCACGACGGTCGATCTTGCCAGCGGTGAGTCCGCTGTATTCACGATTACCGGGACAGTGCCACCCAACGCAAACGCGCGCATCGACAACACAGTGACGGCTACGGTTCCGCCGGGCGTTGACGATCCAGACCCGGAGAACAACACCACGACCAATGAGAATGAGCCGACTCCAACATCTGATCTCTCGATTACAAAGAGCAGTAGTCCACGTCCGTATGTGCCTGGTCTCCCGCTGACCTACACGATCAAGGTGACCAACAACGGCCCATCCGATGTCGTGGGCGCGATAGTCACTGACGATTTGCCAACCGAGCTGGAATCGTTCACCTGGACGTGTGTGGCCGATCCTGGCTCATCTTGTGATGTGGCCAGCGGCACGGGTGACATCGACACCACGGTCAATCTTCAGGCCGGCGATAGCGCCATCTTCACCCAGACTGGCGATACACCGCCCGGCAATATGCTTGATCTCTCCAACACCGCTACAGTGACGCCGCCAGCGGGTGTGACCGATCCGGATCCCGACGACAACTCCGATAGCGACCGGAATCCTTCGAACCCGATGGCAGACGTCTGGGTGAGCAAGACGATCTCGCCTGAGTCCTACATCCCGGGTGCGCCAATCACCTATACGATTATCGTGACCAATAGCGGCCCGAGCGATGTCGCCGGTGTGACTGT
>CAYNTE010000174.1:0-4068 GCA_964399615.1 uncultured Thermomicrobiales bacterium | reverse complement strand
CCAGACCCCGACAACAACACGACGACCAACATAAGCGATCCAGACCCGATGGTCGATCTCTCGGTCACGAAGTCCAGTAACCCGAATCCATATATTCCGGGTGAGACGCTGACGTACACGATCGTTGTGACGAACAACGGACTAAGCGACGTCACCGGCGCAACGGTCGTTGACGATGTGCCAGCGATCCTGGAGGACTTTACCTGGACATGCGAAGCTGACGACGGCTCACTCTGCGGGGCAGCGTCTGGAACCGGCGACATCAACACGACAGTCGATCTTCAGGCTGGCGACTCCGCCACCTTCACCTTCACCGGCACTGTTCCGTCGAATGTCGTTGAGCAATTCAGCAATACGGTCGATGTCGACGTCCCCGATGGTGTGACAGACCCTCAGGACGGCAACAATACGGCCACCGACACGAATCCAGCCAATCCGGTCGCCGACCTGGAGATTTCCAAGTCCGACGGTTCGGAGACGGCGGTTCCTGGCGAGACGATCATCTATACGATCGTTGTGTCGAACCCTGGACCGAGCGATGCACCGAACGCTTCGATCATCGATACTGTTCCCTCGACAATCACTGATGTCACCTGGACCTGCCAGCCTTCGGGTACTGCAACCTGCGGCGCAGACAGCGGGAGCGGCAATGCGATCTCGACGACAGCCGATCTGCCAGCCGGAACATCGGTGACCTTTACAGTGACTGGCACGATCTCGCCATCTGCCACTGGAACGCTGTCGAATACGGCGACGGTCGATGTACCCGCAAACATCACCGACCCAATCCGGACCAACAACAGCTCGACAGATATCAACGAGTTGACACCGACTGCCAACGTCTCGGTGTCCAAGGTCAGCACTCCAAACCCGTACATCCCAGGCCGAAGCTTGACCTATACGATCGTGGTGACGAACGACGGCCCGAGCGATATAACCGGCCTCGCTGTCACCGACACCGTGCCGGAGGTTCTGGCGCAATTTGAATGGACCTGCGTGGCCGACGACGGGTCGTCCTGCGCGCTGGGAGCGGGCACAGGCGACATCGACACGACCGTCGACCTTCAGGCTGGAGATTCTGCGACATTCACACTGCAAGGGATCGTGCCTTCGAGCGCGACCGGCCAGCTCAGCAATACTGTCAACCTTGTGGTGCCGGAGGGTGTCATCGACCCCGATCCGGAAAACAACAGCTCAACTGATGAGAGCGATCCGTTCTTCATCAGTGATGTACACGTGATCAAGACCAGCGAACCGGAGGCCTACGTGCCGGGCGAGACGCTGACCTACACCATCGTGGTAACGAACGACGGCCCGAGCGACGTAGCTGGCGTCGCGGTGGTCGATCAGTTGCCAGACGTGCTCCAGCACTTCACCTGGACCTGTGTTGCCGACGAAGGCTCGTCTTGCGCGGCTAGCGAGGGTACGGGTGACATCAACACGACGGTCACCCTCCAGGCTGGCGACACAGCGACGTTCGTAATCGAGGGAATCGTGCCGTCGAGTGCGGCCGGGGCAATCAGCAACACCGTCGAAGCCACGGTTCCGGACAGTGTCAACGACCCCGGTGATGACAACAACACGTCGACGATAGAGAGCCCGGCCAACCCGATCGCCGATGTCTCGGTGACCAAGTCCAGCGATCCGGTCCCCTTCGTGCCAGGCGATATGTTGACCTACACGATCGTCGTGACGAACGCTGGTCCATCGGATGTCGCTGGGGTGAGTGTCACCGACGACCTGCCGGATGCGCTTGAGGACTTCAGCTGGACGTGCGAAGCCACTGAAGGCTCGACCTGTGGAGCGGAGGCAGGCACGGGCGATATCCAGACGACCGTCGACCTGGCTGCTGGCGGCAGTGCCACGTTCATCCTGACCGGTCGTGCCCCGTTCGGCACCGGTGGCAACCTCAGCAATACGGTCACCGTCACGGTGCCCGAGGGGGTGGCCGATCCAGATCCGAGCAACAACAGTGCGACGACGGATAATGACGTCGATCCACAGGCTCCCGACTGCTACACCTTCGACATCGGCGAACATGCCATCTTCTTCCCCTGGGTCGGGAACGACGATCCATCGACCGGCCTGGGCAACGCTGACACCTCGGTGACGGTTCAGAACTTGACCGACGAGGAAGCCTTCGTGGTGGCCTGGATCGGCACCGGCGATGATAGCCTGCCAGGTAACAACGGCTGGGACGTCGTCGGTCCCTTCTACCTCGAAGCGCATGCCTCCAAGACCTTTAGCGCGGCCGAGCTCGGTATCGCCGATGGCGACGGTGCCCCGATCGCCTTCAGTGGCTTCAATGTGCCACTGGCTGGTGATTCCATCGTCGGGGTCGAGGACCTCAACGGTGACGGTGACATGACCGACTACGAAGTCATCGCCGAGGCTAGCGGTAGCTGGGTGAATCCGGGCGGCGACCAGGTGAGCTGGTCAGATGGTGACTGCCTGGTGATCGATGTGGATGGTATGTCCATGTCCGTCTCACCGCGCGATAGCTTGACCGATCCGGCGTACTGTCTCGATGCCGAGTTCAGCCTGGTGGACGGCAGTCAGTTCAAGTCGTACGCGACGCTCGGTGGCTATGCCAAGCAGGCCGTCGATGGTGAGAATCTTCCCTATACCTCGGCCGCCGACACCGCCGTCTCGGGCTACAACGCCGTCTCCGGTTGGGAGCTGACCGAGTGTGATCTCGGCTGGTACCTACCGATCGTGCAGACCAATGGTGGCCCTGGTGGCGCCTGGAATACGATCATCCGGGTGGCCAACTTCGGCGATACTTTTGGTGGTGACTTCATTGGTGCGGCTGGAGTGACGGTGACGGTCTACCCGGCTGATAGCGGTGGAGGAGAGCTGGGCAAGAGCCATTCCTTCAACTTGCTGATCAATGCTGGCCAGACCAAGTACATCGATCTCTCCGATCATGTTCCTGAGGGCTACGTTGGCTCAGCCCATATCCAGGCCGATGCACCCGTCTTCGCGATGGTCGACCGGATCAAGGTGGGATACAGCGACTGGATCACCAATACCGCCACCAATGCGACGCTTGAGCCACGGCCGGACGGCAATTACGTCCTCTACGCGCCAGATGTCCGCAAGGACTGGTTCGGCTGGAACACCGGCATCAATGTGGCCAATATGGCTGACCACGACACGACTGTAACGATCCAGTACCTGGGCGATAGCGGCGCAGCGGCCCAGACAGCCCAGCTGCATGCACGCGGCATGACCTACTTCTACGATCCTTCCCAGGCGCCGCAGGACACCAGTGCACAAGACCCAACGATGGACGTGAATGCCGACGAGATCGGTGCCGCGATCATCATCTCTGATGGCCCAGTGGCGGTGGCAGTTGATGCGACCAAGTACCCCGAGTCAACGTCGATGGCGGATCCAAACGTCTTCCAGGCCTTGAGCTACAGTGCGACGCGCAATCTGTTCACGACGCAGTTCGTGCCACTGGTCCAGAAGGGCAATCCGGATACCGGGATGGGCGCGACCAGCGGAATCCAGATCTTCAACCCGAACAACGAGATCGGTCACGCGACCGTCGCCTGGCATCTGCCATCAGGCGATCTGTTTGGAAATCCGGTGGACGTGGTGGTGAATCCGAATGCAATGACGTTTGTCTACACGATGTCGGATGCACAGCTGTCGACGGGATTCCTGGGAAGTGCTGATATCTCCAGCGATCTACCGGTGACGACGGTCTCGACGCAGGTGGACTATCAGGTGGAGTTCGATGGCTCAGCCGTCTGGAATGGCTACAACCCATGTGGCGGCTATCGAACTATCGCCGTTGGGTGCGAAGTCCGCTAAGTCGAAGTGGGCCGGTAGGTAACGAAGAACCCCGCTCCAGAGCTGGAGCGGGGTTCTTTCTTGTGCGTCTCGTCGAGCGTTAGTCGTTGCCGAGGGCTTTGTTCAGTGCACGCTTAGCATAGACCTTGGTCAGGTGTTGCCGGTATTCGTTTGAGGCGTAGTGGTCACCGGCCCAATCGCTGATGCCATCTGCTGCATGCTCAGCTGCCGCCGCGACCGCCTGGGCGTCTCCAGCGGTGCCCTTGA
>CAYNTE010000173.1:2668-5680 GCA_964399615.1 uncultured Thermomicrobiales bacterium | reverse complement strand
GAACGGCTAGCGATCTCTCACCTAGGCTGGTAATCAGAACCTACGACCCGATGCCGTCACGATCTCTCCTGAGAGACCCCGCAGCTGCATTTCGCGGCGCCTGTCCTCGGGCTCTCCGCCTGATACGAGCCCTCCGGGTGCGCCGGGAGGGCTCGTGGTGATGATGCGTTACTCGGTGAAGAAGCGGTAGTAGGGGGCTGCGGAGAGGATAGCGCGTCGGGTGTGGCCGTCGATGGGGGTATCGAAGGTGATGGTGTCGGGGGCGGGGGACTCGCCGATGTCGAAGCCGCCGTCTTCGCGTGGAATCAGCAGGTCTTCTCCGCCGACGGGGTGACTCAGGTAGAGCTGGTCGCCGCGGATGTAGACGCGGAAGCATGGGAACCAGGGGTTGTAGCTGCGGTAGAGGCCCTCGTAGGCGCTCCACTCTTCGGGCGGTGTGCCGGTGGCTGGGGCTTTGGCGCCCTCCTTTAGGAAGAAGCGTGGTCCGTGGCTGAGACCGATGACGTTCTCATCGTCGTTCTCAACAAGTCGAAAGAGGTGACGGTCGAAGCCTTCGACTGGGGCGATCACGCCGGGATAGAAGGTGGTGGCTAGTGGTGTGGCGACGCCGTCGTGATGGAGGGTGAGGGTCTCACCATCGGCGACGATCTCGATTGACTGGCCATCGCAGGTGAAGCGGCCGGCGTAGCGCTCGGCGTCGGGGATCTTGGCTGGGTCTGGGGTTGGTAGCTCTTCGCTGGGTTCGCCTGCGCTCATGGCTTGGAGGACGGGGATGGCGATGCTGATGTGATCGGCGAAGAAGTTGCTCATGGTGACGATACCAGCGGTGCCATCGAGTAGGCCGACCATCGAGGTGGTGTAACCGACCATGCCGCCGCCATGACCGAAGAATTTGGCGCCGTCGACTTCCATCAGCATGATGCCGTAGCCATAGTCCCAGCCCTTATCTCTATCCATCTCGATATAGGGGGTGGTCATCAGCTGGAACTGCGCTTCGGTGAGGATGCGTCCGCTGGGCGAATCGCCACGGTTGAGCAGCATGCGGAGATAGATGGCGAGATCGGATGGTGTGCTGACGATGCAGCCATCTGCGGTGTCGGTCTCCAGCCAGGTGGCGGGCACGAGTCCATACGATGCGTGCCAGGGCCGGTCGTCGTAGCGGAGGTGGTAGCCGGTGGCATATGTATGGCGGTCGTCGTGGATGATGTAGGGGATGGTCTCGTCCATGCCGAGTGGATCGAGGATGCGCTGCTGGACGTTCTGGGCGTAGCTCTGGCCAGTGATCTGCTCGATGACAACGCCAAGGGCTTTGTAGCTGAGGTTGGAATAATGGAATCGCTCGCCGGGGGCAGCGAACGTCTCGGTCTCGCGCAATGACCAGATCTCGTAGTGCTTGTCGCCTGGAAAATCGGATCCGCCGGTGATGCCCGCGCTGTGGGTGAGCAGATGATGGGTGGTGATGGGGTCGAACCTGGATTGCACCTCGAACCAGGGCAGATAGTCGGTGACGGGGGCGTGCAGGTCGATCTTGCCTTCGCCAGCGAGCTGGAGCAGGACGATGGCGGTGAATGATTTGCCGATGGAGCCGAATTCGAAGCGATGGCGCGTGGTGAGAGGTGTTTGGGATTCGAGGTTGGCGAATCCGTAAGCGCGCTCGTCGAGTAGCTGGTGCTGGTCGGTGATGGCGGTGCCTATGCCGGGCACGTGTTGCTCGATTTGGTGGCGAGCGAGGCTATCGAGGGTCTTGAGGGCGTGGTCGATCATAGGGGCTGTTCCCATTCAGAATCCGGCATGGCGGCCGGGCTAGCAACGCGGGCGGGGGCATGTCCTGCTCGGCTGCGATTGAGACGCAGCAAGAGGATCACCAGCGGCACGCTGCCGATCAGGGCAACGACCAGCGGCAGGGCCGGCCAAGCGCCATAGAGGAATCCTGCAGCAATCGGCGCGCCGGAGAAACCACCGACGATGCCCATCTCACTCATCGTAAAGGTGTGCTCGCGAATGCGGGCCGGGGTGATCTCGCCAAGTTCGGCGGCGACGAGCGTGATGGCGGCGAACATACCCCCGCGGCCGAGGAAGGAGAGAACGACGAATGGCGTGACGTGTGGCATGAGCAGCAACAGGTATGCGACGGAGACAGCGACGATGGCCAGGGCCGTGCCCAGCAGCGGGGCATCGTTGAAGCGTTTGTTGCGCACGACGAGGATGCCGAATGCCAGGGTGCCGACCGCCGAGAAGGCAGAGAGCAGGGCGATGGTGTCATCGGCATAGCCACCGACTTCGCTGAGGTAGTTGGGGACGAGCTGCGAGCCGATGCCGATGACGAAGACGGTGGTCACCTTGAGCAGCAAGATATTGCGGACGGGTGCATAGCGCAAGGCAGCCATGAAGCCCGAACCGTCGCTGGCGGAATCGGATGTGTCTTCTGCTTCTTCGGGCAGCTCGCTGGAGGTGCGAGAGAGGATGACGATTGAGATGAGCGAGAGGACGCCGGAGAGAATGAGCGGGGCGCGAAGATCGAAGATTTTGATGAGCGCAGCCGAGAGGAAGGGGGAGATGGCAAGGGCGACGGCTGGGCCGATGGTGATGGCGAGCATGAAGGCGCGCACGCGGGTGCCTTCGGGGGCATGGGCGCTGACATGGGTCATGATCAGCGGGAAGGTCATTGCGCCAATGGCAGAGGCAGCCAGGACTGGCAAGAGCCATGGCCAGGATGGGACGAAGGCGGCGGCACAGATGCCGACGGCACTCGCTGCGCGACTAAAGATGAGGATGCGTTTGTTGCCGAAGCGCTTGGCGAGACTGGCGGTCGGGAAGAGGGTGGCAAGGCGCATGAGTCCGCTGATGCCGAGCAAGATGCCGACGATAGCGATGGGTGCACCGAGATCTTCGATATAGAGCGGCCAGATAGGGAAGAAGGCGCCGAAGGAACCTTCGACGAAGCCCATGGCCCAGAAGGCCAGACCATTCTCACGCCCTAGGCCGAGCTGCCACCAGGGGCCGGGTTGTCGC
>CAYNTE010000173.1:0-2568 GCA_964399615.1 uncultured Thermomicrobiales bacterium | reverse complement strand
CTGTCTTGCGCTGGTGGCACTGCCGAATATCTATCTGTGGTGGCGGGTGTGGCGAGCGCGGCACGAAGGGAATTTGCAGGAGTTGACGATTGGATCGGCGGAGGATCACCGAACGCGGCTGTTGTTCTACCTCTTCGTGGTGTTGTTGCCGTTCTACGGCATCACGTTCGATACCTGGCGCGCGCTGCTGCCCGCGGCCATGATCGTCGTCTTCATCGTCTTTATCTTCTGGCATTTGAATCTGCACTACATCAACATCTTCTTCGAGGTCTTCGGCTATCACGTCTACAGCATCGACGTACCCGATGCGGTGAACCCCGCCGACGAGCGCCAGAATTTTGTCCTGATCACCAAGCGCAACCGCGTCCAAGACAACAAAGAACTCACCGCCTACTACCTCAGCGCCAACGTCTACTTTGAGTCCGAAAACCTCATGAAAAGCACCCAACCCAAGGCCGACCCGGATGGGCTTGGTGGGTGAGGTCGATGGGGATTGGCGGCCGTTCGGGCAACCAACTCATCACATTCGATACTTCCGGCCGGTGGGAATGGGTATATAATGCCTGCATCTAAAGTGATTAGGAACGCTCGATGGTGAGCGGCTAGGTTGGACGCGTGGCGGGGTAGCCGTGCTACAGCACTGAGGGGGTAGGTCGCGAAGGATGATTCTTAGTTTGATCGTCCGTCGCCTGTTTTTTCTAATCTTTGTTCTCATTGCACTCTCAATCATCACGTTTGCCTTAATGCGGTTGGTGCCGAGCGATCCAGCTCGCAATATCGCAGGGCCGCGGGCCAGCGCAGAAGCGGTGGAGAAGATCCGCGAGCAATACGGCATGAACGACCCGGTGACAACGCAATACATCAATTACATCTCCGGCGTCGTCAAGTTTGATTTCGGGGATTCGTTCGTCACCCGCCGGCCGGTGTCGGAGGATTTGAAGGCGTATCTGCCCGCGACGATGGAGCTGGTCTTCTGGTCGATGATGATCGCGCTGGCGGTCGGTGTGCCACTGGGCATCATCAGTGGCGTCAAGAAGAATTCGGCGATCGATGCCATCGGCCGGGTGGTCTCGGTGCTGGGGCTCTCGGTGCCGTCGTTCTGGTTGGCGATTGTGGCGCAGTTCATCTTCTTTGCCCAGCTTGGGTTATTACCGGATGGGCAGCGGCTACCGATTGGCGTTGATGAGCCAAAGACGATCACGACGTTCTACACGATCGATGCGCTGCTGGCACTGGACTTCTCAACATTCTGGATCGCGGTGAAGCATCTGATCCTGCCAGCCAGTGTGCTGGGCTTTGTTTCGCTTGCGCCAATCACCCGCATGCTCCGCTCGGGGATGCTGGAGGTGATGGGGCAGGACTATATCCGCACCGCCCGCTCGAAGGGGCTGGAGCAGCGGAGTGTGGTGATGCGGCATGCGGTGAAGAATGCGGTGTTGCCGGCAATCACGGTGATCGGCCTGCAGCTGGGGTTGTTGCTGGCGGGCACGGTGCTGGTGGAGATTATCTTCTCGTGGCCGGGCATCGGGCGGTATGCGTTCGATGCGATTCAGAATCAGGATCCAAATTCGCTGATCTCGGTGACATTGATCATCGGCGCGGCGTATGTGCTGGCAAATCTACTGGTGGACATCTCCTATATGTTCCTCGATCCAAGGATTAGGGTCACATGAGTACGAGCGCGCAAGAGAATCTGGTAGCGAACGAGGCCGAGTCAGCACGGCTTGGAGGCGAGCCGGTTGCCAGAGCGGATCGCAGCGGACTGCGCTACTTCTTCAAGCGCTTCGCCAAGGAGAGCCCACTCAATGTGGTGGCGCTGGTGATCATCGCGCTCTTCTTCTTTCTGACCGCGTTTGGGCCGATGGTTGCGCCGCACGATCCGCTGGAACCTGCCGCGCAGAATCGCTTCCTTGCGCCCTCGTGGGACCATCCGTTTGGGACGGATGAGATCGGGCGCGATATTCTGAGCCGGGTGATGGCTGGCGCGCGCTACTCGCTGGGCATCGCGACGCTGATCCTGGTGATTGCGATACCGGTGGGGACGATGATCGGCATCGCGGCGGGCTACTTCGGTGGCGTCATTGATGAGCTGCTGATGCGGGTCACGGATGTCTTCCTGGCCTTCCCGGCGATCATTCTGGCGATGGCAATCGCGGCAGCGCTGGGGCCGAATCTACGAAATACCGTGATCGCGCTGACCCTGGTCTACTGGCCGTGGTATGCGCGGCTGGTGCGTGGGCAGATTCTGCAGATCAAGGAGCGGGATTATGTGGAGGCGGCGCGGGCAGTGGGGACGCCGACGTCGCGGCTGATCTTCCGCCACATCCTGCCGAATTCGATTGCGCCGATCATCATTCAGGGCACGATCGATATTGGGTTCGCGGTGCTGGCGACGTCGAGTCTCTCGTTCATCGGTCTTGGCGCACAACCGCCCGCGCCGGAGTGGGGGACGATGATCACGGGGGCTCGGACCTATTTCCGGGTGGCCTGGTGGTATTTCACCTTCCCGGGCCTGGCCCTGATGTTCACGGTAGTGGGCTTCAACCTGTTGGGGGACGGGTTGCGGGA
>CAYNTE010000172.1:0-5685 GCA_964399615.1 uncultured Thermomicrobiales bacterium | reverse complement strand
GCTCGATCGCTTGCGTGAGATGGGACACGATGTACACGTCGAACCCGCCTGGGCTGTCGGCGGCGGTATCCAGCTTGCGCAGCTCGATCTGAAGACCGGTGCGCTGCTGGCTGCTCGCGATCCACGACGGGCCAGCAATCTTGCCGCCGCACTATGACCGCTGGGCGTATCGCACTCCGCCGTTTCTAGGTATACTGCAAGTAGAACTGGACAAAGAGCTTTTTTTGTGGCCTCGCGCGTGAGAGGTCAAACACTCCAGACTACAAAATGCACGCGTACCGAGTAATGACCCGGGGGAGGGAACATTATGCTCCTGCGATTGCTGTATAACGAGTCCCTGGCTCAGGCGAGCTATCTCGTAGGTTGTCAACAGACCGGCGAGGCGTTGATCATCGATCCTAATCGGGATATCGATCAATACATCGCGCTGGCCGAAAGCGAGGACTTCCGCATCACGTCCGTGGCCGAGACCCATATCCATGCCGACTTTCTCTCTGGCGCGCGCGAGCTTGCCCGGCGCACTGGAGCGACGCTCTATCTCTCGAATGAGGGCGACGCTGACTGGAAATATGCCTATGCCGATGAGCCAAACGTCTCACTGGTGCACGAGGGCGCAACCATCATGGTCGGCAACATCGAGCTGGAAGTCTTTCACACGCCGGGGCACACACCAGAGCACATCGTCCTGATGCTGACCGATGCTGGAGCCGACCGGCCAATGGGTCTCTTCACTGGCGATTTCGTCTTTGTCGGCGATGTGGGGCGACCCGATTTGCTGGAGACAGCCGCGGGCGTCACCGGTTCGATGGAAGCCAGCGCTCGCCAGCTCTTCGAATCGCTCCAGCGTTTCAAGCGCCGGCATGATTACAAGCAGATCTGGCCAGGTCACGGCGCGGGCAGTGCCTGTGGGCGAGCGCTCGGTGCGGTGCCGCAGAGCACGATCGGCTACGAGAAAATCTTCAACTGGGCGCTGAAGGAAGAGAACGAGGCAGCCTTCGTCGCCGAGGTGCTTCGTGATCAGCCCGAGCCACCCTTCTACTTCGCCGTCATGAAGCGCCTCAACAAAGAAGGGCCGCCATTCGTCGCCGATCTCCCGCTGCCCGAACGATTGCCGGCCGATACCATCCAGCAGCATCTCGATAGCGAGACGCTGGTCATCGACGTTCGCTCGACCGAGGCCTTCGCTGGTGGACACATCCCGGGCACCATCAACATCGCCCACAGCCGCAATTACCTCACCTGGTTCGGCTGGCTCGTTTCCTACGACAAGCCCTTCGCGTTGATCATCGACGAGCCGCAGCTCAAGCAAACCATCAAAGATCTGCAACTCATCGGACTTGATCATGTGGCTGGCTACTGGACTCCCGATGTCATCGAATCCTGGCGTGAGGCGGGCAACAAGCTTCAGCAGATCGTCTCGGTCGATGCCGAGACCGTCAACGTGGCAAGTGCGAAGGACGCTATGGTCATCGACGTGCGCGGCAAAGCCGAACACGCCGATGGCCGCATCCCGGGCGCCGTCAACATCCCCCTTGGTTATCTGGCCCAGCGTGCGGCGGAGATTCCTGGAAACCGGCCAATCATCGTGCATTGCCAGACCGGAGTGCGCTCCGCAATCGCCGCCAGTGTCCTCCAGAGCATGGGTCGCACCAACGTCTCCAACTACGCCGGCAGCTTCCAGGACTGGGTCGAATCCGGCCGCCCCGTCGACCGCACCCCATTAGGCGAAAAGGCCAGCGTCTAACGCCCCCAACCGCCGCCCGAGGGATGCTCCAGGGGCGGCGGTTGATTTCCACACCAGCGACGACATTTGATCTAGCCATCCAGATTGACGCCGGAGCGGCCTGCGGGTCACACTCTGGAGGAGTCATTTCGCCGTCTCCCACGGGCACGGAGGCCGGCAATCACAACAGGCACGCGAGAGCAACAGACCAGCACGAACGAGCGGCGCATTCCCGATCTGGGGAGGTTCATCCCTGCCCTGCGCTGGCTGCCCAATTACAACGTCCAGCGCAACTTCGGCACCGATCTCTCGTCTGGCATTATCCTGGCCGTGCTGATCATCCCGCAGAGCATGGCCGTCGCCCTCCTGGCTGGCCTTCCGCCGATCTACGGCCTCTACGCATCCACCGTCCCGACCCTGCTCTATGCGCTCTTCGGCTCGTCGCGGCACCTCAATATCGGGCCTATGGCCATCGTCGCGCTACTGACCTTCGCCGGCGTCGCCAATCTCGCTACACCAGGCTCGCAGGAGTACATCGGCCTTGTGCTCTTGCTGGCGCTCATGACCGGCGTCTTTCAGGTTCTGCTCGGCGCATTACGGGCAGGATTCATCGTCAAGTTCTTCTCACACGCCGTCATCAGTGGATTCATGGCCGCGTCGGCAATCATCATCGCCACCAGCCAGCTCGACAATCTGCTCGGCCAGAACCTCGACACCGACCAGCCCGTCTACCGCATCTATGCCGAGGCCTGGCGCGAGCGTGGACAGATCGATACCGAGACTGCCCTGATCGGCCTTGGCAGCGTGGCGGTGCTGCTCGCCTATCGCTTCGTCGTCCCGCGTCTGCCGCGCAGCCTGATTCTGCTCATCTCGAAATTCCCAGCCCAGCTGATCCTCGTGGCAGCCGGCACGATCCTCGTCTGGCAGCTAGGTCTGCATGACCGTGGCGTAGATATCGTCGGCGATATCCCCCGCGGCCTGCCACGACCAACCTTGCCGGAAGTGACCAGCGAGGCACTAGTGAAGCTGATGCCTGCCGTCGTCTCGATCACGCTCATCGGCTATATCGAGGCCGTCTCTGTCGGCAAGACCATCGCCGCGCGCGAGAAGGAGCGCATCGATTCCAACCAGGAGCTCACCGCGCTCGGGCTGGCCAATGTATCAGCAGCCTTTTTCTCCGGCTTCCCCGTCTCGGCCAGCCTCTCGCGCACGGCGGTCAACTACCAATCCGGCGCGCGCAGCCAGGTCTCGAGCATGATCGGAGCCTTCCTGATCGTCCTGACCTTGCTCTTCCTGACGCCGCTCTTCTACTACCTGCCGAAGGCCGTCCTGGCCGCGATCATCATGGTGGCGGTATCGGGCTTGATCACCACGCGCGAGATTCGCCGCTACTATCAGATCCGGCGGCTCGATGGCATCACGCTGGCGCTCACGTTCATCGCGACGCTGGCGCTCGGCGTTGAGTACGGCATCCTGATCGGCGTCGTCTTCTCGCTGCTCGTCTTCATCTGGCACAGCGCCGATGCCCAGCCCGTCGAGGTTGGCTATCTCGAATCACAGGGCGCATTTCGTTCGCTTGCCCGCTTCCCCGAGGGGCGCATCTACGAGGGGACGCTGATCTTGCGCATCGACGCCCCGCTCTACTTTGCGAACGTCGAGATGCTGGAGCGCAACATCGAGGCTGCCGTTACCAGCCGTCCCAATCTGACGCACATCATTCTCAACTGCACCGGCGTGGCCGATATCGATGCCGTCGCCGTGGAGATGTTCGAGGGCATGATCCGCAACTACAAGGCCGCTGGCATTCAGATCCTCTTCGCAGGCGTGCGCGGCAATGTCCGTGACGTGCTTGCGCGGGCCGGGTGGGATCGACGCTTCCCCGACGTCATCCAGTACCCAACCGTCCAGATCGCGCTCGAATCCATCGGCCTGATGAACCGCTTCACGACCATGGGGCCCTACCAGCGCATCGGCATCTTCGGCGTCGTCCCCGAAGAAGACGTCCTGCCATCGACCACTGAGGATGAAGAGGACGGCGAGTAATCACCTCGCAACAAGCTCGATCTCTGGCACTGGAATACCATGTCAGCCCGACCCGGAAACCGGTTCCCGGACCCCGATCCGCGTCCCACCCGATTCCCGACGAAGCGTTACGATTACAACGCATCCGGGGGTGGACAGTTGGAGGCGATCATGCCTGAGAAATATCCATGGAGCATTGAGGAGCTGGCCGCAGCCATCGCGATGTTCAGCCATGCAAACGTCCACAGCACCAAATCCGGTCCGGCATTGCGAGAGGCGATGCAGGCGCTCCTGCACCCCAACGAACTCACGCAACAGGCAATCGACCGGTTAGGGCTCCAGCCCTACACCGAGAGTGGTGACCTCCGGCCACTCTCCGACCTCCTGCAACAGATCCAGGCGGCCCATCTCGAACATGCCGACTACTGGCGCATCTTCGGCATCCGCGCTGGCTCGACCATGCGTCAGCTCACGAAATACAGCCCCGATGCCTTGCGTGGACTCGCCAGCAAAGTGCTCGCCAGCCACGATCGCGACCAGCTGCTCGCTGATACACGGCGTCTGGTTGGGCAAGTCCACAGCCATTCTCATGAGATGTGACACACAATCACAGATACTGGGAATAATTCAAAGCACTTCACGTTATAGACATTGAGCGCTGATGAGATGGTCGGCAGCCGGCTCCCCACCTCAGCACCCAAGGAGCGGCAAAGCACCCTCATTTATCGCCACCGTTCTCGTCGGCACTCCTCTCTCCTTTCCCCGCGCTCCGGGCGGTCCCCCCGCCGCCCGGAGACGCATCAACCTCTCGCAGGCGATGGACGGTCAGCACAACCCCTGACCGTCCATCTCTGTACCAAATGCAAATGCCCTTGGATAAGACAATCCAGCCACTCGTATTCGCTGCTTTTAGGTAGGATTAGGCACAAGAACTGCTAACGGAACGTGCCAACGAATACATCGACTGATGAGAGGTCTCTGGCCATGCAGACATATAACCAAAGACGAGACCACCGTCCTTCACCAACACAGATTGTCGAGAACGATCGAGCCAGTTTTGAAGCTATCGACCAGTATTTCGAATATCTGCATACGCTAGAGCTTCGTGTTCGGCATTTTGAAGACCGCTTCGATATGTCAACTGATACCATGCTCAGGCTCATCCAAGAGGGACAGATTCGGGAGACACGTGAACACGTGCAGTGGTTCATGGCATACGAAGCATTGAAGCGTGAGACAGAGTGGCAAAAGAGGCGATCCTCACGGGTGGAATAGCCTCTATCAATACATACAAATTCATTACAAACGTCTCGACGATGCCGCATGGTTCATTGCACGTGACGAGCTTGGCGAACCGCGGTCAGCTGGCTCGCTCATTGAATTCAGTGGCGAGTTGATCTGTCGATATGGTCTCGTGATCGCCGTCCAGAAGCATCTTGAACGACATCCAGAGAATCCCCAGCAAGTCCGAACGCTGTATTACAGCTATCACGTCATGATCAAATTGCCCGACGACACCAGCCGCGACCTCTTCAGGTATGACAATGCACCCCACCCCACTATGCACAATGAGCTCGACTCCCACCATCGGCACTCATTTGATCCCCAAACAGGCAGAGAGTACGACTCGTCTCCAACGTGGATAGGAGCCGCGCGGTGGCCTCATCTTTCTGATGTGATACATGAAGCGCATCAATGGTGGATCGAGCATGGAGACGAAATCCGCAATGAAACGAACGATCACGAGATCTATCGTGACGCCTATTGGGACAATCTCTCTCGCTGACGACCTTGTGGCAGGGTTGAATTGACGCCGAGCATCAGCTAGTAGGCCGTCGTCAGTGTTCGATGGTACGGCTCGGTGGTGTCCGGGAGCGTCTGAGATGCTCGCCAGAGCAGCCAGTCCAGCTCGTGCGCGGCTCGCTGGACCCCGCGCCGCT
>CAYNTE010000171.1:0-5724 GCA_964399615.1 uncultured Thermomicrobiales bacterium | reverse complement strand
AGATCCAGGTGCGCTCAACCGTTCCATCGGCCACCGGCTTGTCGGTTCGCGCCCAGGTCGACTGGAAATCACCGGTCTCCACCACCTGCATAGGTGTCGCCGTCGGAGCGGCCCCCGAAACAACGCACGCCGAGAGCAATGCAGAGATCGCCAGCAGATAGGTTCGACGTCGCAGTACTCGAAATCGCACAATCCAACCTTCTCTATATCGCCTGTACGTACATCCCCAAATTGAGTAGGCTTGCGGCGGTTCGATGGTCGCTAGTCTACTTCATAGCGATCACGCTGCCGGAAGGAGCAACAGCACCCCGCATGCCAGAACTACCCGAAGTCGAAGCAGCCCGCCGAGGCATCGCCGATCAGCTCACCGGCAAACCCATCACCCACATCGACCTGCGTCTCCCCAAATTGATCGTCGCCCCCGACATGCTTTCCATCAACCTGCTCACCGGCCAGGCCATCGAGGCAACCGAGCGACGCGGCAAATATCTCGCCCTGCTCTTCCCCGAGCTGGTCGCCATGATCCACCTCAAGCTCGCCGGGCAGCTGGCAGGCCGAGGACCCGACATTCCAGGCTTTGCGGCCGGTCATCCCGTCCCCGCCTTCGATGCCGAGCTGCCCCACAAATCCACTCACCTGATCATCACCTTCGAGGGCGGCTCCAAGCTCTACCTCACCGACATCCGCCACTTCGCCCGCATACAGCTGATGGATCGCGACGATTTGCCCGATTTCTGGGAGAAGTTGCGCCTCGGCCCCGACGTGCTGACCAACCAGTTCACCCTCGATTACATGCGGGAGCGACTCCCACGGCGTGCACGCAGCAAGATCAAGCCACTCCTGCTCGACCAGAGCTTCCTCGCCGGACTCGGCAACATCTATGTCGATGAAGTCCTCCACCGCGCCAAACTCCACCCCGAGCGCCTGGCCGGCAGCCTCGATGACGACGAGATCGCACGCCTCTTTACCGCCATCAATCAGATCATGGCCATCGCTGTCCCCATCGGTGGCGCGCAGATCGTCCACAGCAAGGCCATCCCCGAAATCGGCGAATTTCCCTTTATCCACGGCCGCGAAGGCGAACCCTGCACCCAGTGCGGGAACGAAATCATCAAGACACGCGTCAATAATCGTGGGACCTATCTCTGCCTGACCTGCCAGCCGCCTCCCACCTAATTCAAAGCGTCGTGTCCGGGAAGGGACTCGCTATGTTTCGTTTCGTCCAGAAGCCGCTCCATGCCGCGCTGTTGCTCGCTATCCTCGCCGCTGCATCGCTCGCCGCAGTCGGGGTGCCAGCTTCTGCCAGCGCCGAGACACCTGACATCGTCTACTTCCCCGAGACCGGACACCACGTCCCCGCCCGCTTCTTCGATGTCTGGAAGCAGTACGACCTCGCCATCATTGGCTATCCCATCAGCGAAGTCGTCGAGCAGGACGGCCGCGAGACCCAATTCTTCGAGCGAGCCATCTTCCAATATTTCCCCGAGCACGAGGGCACCAAGTACGAGGTCCAGCTCAAGCTCCTCGGCAATCTCATCGCCGGCGACCGCACCGATCCACCTTTCCAACCTTCGCCTGAGCCGACGAATCCCGGCTCGATGTACTTCCCTGAGACTAGCCACTCACTCGATGGCACCTTCCGCGATTTCTGGGAGCGCTACGGCGGACTCTACGTCTTCGGTTTCCCAATCAGCGAGCCATTCGATGAAAACGGCCGCCTCGTCCAGTACTTCGAGCGCGCCCGCTTCGAGTATTGGCCCGAGCACGAAGGCACCCGCTACGAAGTCCAGCTCGGCCTGCTCGGCCACGATGCCGCCCAGGCCGCCGGAATCCCCACCGCCAGCGTCCCGCGCCAGGAAGGAGTGCCAGACTGGAGCTACGACCCCGAGCCGCGCGCCTTCCACATCCCGATCCTGATGTATCACCACTTTGGCAGCCCTGAGAGCCGCTACCAGGTCTCCTACGAGCGCTTCGATCAGCAGCTCGACTGGCTCCAGGAGAACGGCTACACACCGATCACCTTGCCGGTCCTCTACGACGCCATTTATAAGGAAGGCTGGCTGCCCGAGAAGCCCGTGGTCCTCACCTTCGACGACGGTCTCCAGAGCCAGTGGACCGCCGCCCACCTCCTCGACGAGCACGGCATGAAGGGCGTCTTCTTCATCAGCTACGACTCACCCACCCCGCTGCGTGATGACCAGATCGTCGACCTGCACCTGCGCGGCCACGAGATCGAGAGCCACACCTTCAGCCACCCATTCCTGACCCAGACCTCCGATGAAGCCCTGACGCACGAAATCGCCGGATCCCGCCAGTACCTCCGCGACCTCGGCGTCGGCCCCGTCGACTTCTTCGCCTATCCATTTGGGGATTACAACCAACGCGTCATCAACGCCGTCGTCAACGCTGGCTACCGCGGCGCAATGGCTGCCTGGGGTGGCACCTGGATCGCCCCCGAAAAGCGCTGGACCCAACCCCGCATCGAGATCGACGGCGGCATCAGCATCCAAGAATTCGCCAACTACGTCACCACCTTCGGCCTCTCCGACCACATCTCACTGACCGCCCACTAACCCAACCCATGAAAAAAGCCGCGCAATCGCTGAAAATAGCGATTGCGCGGCGCAATTTTCAGATACATTGTCATGTCAGAACGAGAACGAAATCCCAACCCTAACCGCCGCAACCACTAGCGGCATCCCGATAAACAGCCACCGCCAATCACCCTGCCGTCTCGCCGGATACCGGTCATAAAACTCCGCCCCAGAAGTCACTAGCGGCGATCCCGCTGGCCCACCATGCGGCCCAATCTGCTAACCTCCCTTGTTACCCGGAATGAAGAGCAGAAAGATGATCTCTGCACCAAAGAAGAACAACGAGACTATCCGCCAGCAATCGGTATTGAACGCACCCGTCATCCCCAATCACCCACGCCAGCCCAACCGTCCCCAAAGCAAGTAGGACGCCTATTCCGACGTATTTCACCTCGCTATGTCTCATCATCAACCTACCAGAAACTACCCTCAAAGTTGGCGAGACCTAGCACATCCCCAAGGATGTCTGACGAACGCACAATCTGCCCATGACAACTCAACCCTAACACACAAAACTTCACGCCTATCGCACCTTTCGGCTCAACTCTGCCTCAATGCCGCTTCAGTTGTGACGCCATATCGAGTCGATTAGATCTGCAAGCTGAGGTTGGCCGCGAGATCAACACTCTACTCACTACGGCTATTTAAGCTAGTCCAACCGTTCTGGCAATACTCACATACACATGATAGGCTATTGTGCGGGACAGACAGACCGTACAGATTTCCATACCTTCAACCGTGGCTGTATTGGAGAGACGATGCGTTATTTATTCTTGATCTTCGGCACTCTGGTCGTGCTTGCCGGCTGCGGAAGCAGTGGATCCGACGTACTGAACGTCAGCACGCAGACGCCATCAGCGTCCGAGGCGACTGTCACGGCTACAGAGGAAAACGCGTCAATATCTAAAGGCCAAGCGACGGCGACTCTCGAACCTGAGTCAATCGACACAGCCACCAGCAGCGCCGAAGAATCAGCCACCGCAACTCCTACCGAGGCACCAACAGCTACACCGACAATTGTCCCGACAGCTACTGCAGCGCCCTCCGCTCTCAGCTTGATCTCACAAGGATTTGGTCAAGCCCCCGAGTCCCGCGCTGTGGGCTGGTCGTTCGTCGTTGAGAATCCAAATCCGACATCTGCAATCGAAAACAGCCAGTATCAAGTCGCCATTCTCGATCAAGCCGGAACCGTCCTCGAGTCCGACTCCGGCTACATCAACTTCATCTCTCCAACAGAACGTCAGGGGATAGCTGGTACCACCTATCTGCCGGAAGGGGCCACTGCGGCAAGCATCGATGTCACGCTAAACCAAGGCAAAAGTGAAGCTGTTGACTTCACTGATCACCTCAACTCAAGTCAGGTTCTCTACTTCGACGATGACATCTCCCCCAAAGTTACTGGGATCATCACCAGCCCGTTCACGAGAGCACTCGAAGACATCCGTATCTCAGCCGTAGCCTATGACGCTACGGGCACGATCATCGGTGGTGGGTTCACGTTCCTGAGCTTCATATCGGCCGAGGGACAGACGGGAGTTTCCGTATCTCTGACATCAGCTAGCGATCCCGCGTCGGTAGAGCTCTACGCCTCCATATCCGGACTCACGCTGCTTTCGGCTGGGGCCAGCGATGCCGAGTCGGGCCCGCAGGAATTGGCAGTTGCGGCCCAGGGCTTCGGTCAGGAACCCGAAAGCCAGAGAATAGGCTGGGGATTCATCGTCGAGAACCCAGATCCAGAGAACTTGCTGAGCGACTCGCGCTACCACGTCGTTGTCTATGACGATGCTGGGAACGTCCTCGACACCAGCTCCAGCTATATCAACGCACTCCTCCCCGGTGCCAAACTGGGTATAGCAGGCACGATGTATATCCCCGATGGCACGACAGCAGCCCGCGTCGACGCCCATGTCCTGGCTGGTGATGTGGAAACCGGTACGTTCACGCCGGTGCTGGCAGTCGAGAACGTCACGTTCGTGGATGATTCCTACACGCCTAAAGTGACCGGCATTGTCAAAAACACGAGCGACCAGGTACTCGAGAATATCGAAGTCGCGGCCTTGGCCTATAACGAAGCAGGTGAAATCATCGGCGGCAACTTCACCTATGTAGACTTCGTGCCCGCTCAGGGCCAGGCTGCTGTCGACGTTTCAATCACCTCGTCCAGCACACCCGCCCGGGTCGAACTCTATCCAGCAATTACAGTCTTGACAGAACTGGCGCAGTAGACGGCACCAGTTCCTGGGCAGAGTGGCATCGGTCGACGGAGTGAGCTGAGTTACTCACGCGCTCGCTAGAGCACCGCGCCCCGCTCATCGAACTCGAACCCCGGATTGTGCGCGATCTCCCACAAATTGCCCTCCGGGTCCATGAAATATCCCGAGTAGCCGCCCCAAAAGACCGCCTCCGGCTCCTTCACGATATTCGCCCCGATGCTTCGCAAATGCGCAAACGCCCCATCAACCTCGTCCCGCGATCCCAGGTTGATCGCCGTCGACGTCCCGCGGAATCCCTCAACCGGTGCCGTCGCCTCGATCGTCGCGTCCGCCGCCAAATCCTCATGCGGGAAGAGCATCAACACCGCCCCCGCCAGCTTGTACATCGCGTGCGTCTCATCGCTATCCGGCGTCGCTTCCCAACCCAAACTGTCGAAGAACCCCCGCATCGTCGCCATATCCCGCACACCCAGCGTCACCAAACTCAACCTCGGTGCTATCATCCATCGATCCTCTCAGCGCATCAGTCGTCCAGCGGGGCTAGCAGCAGCCCCAACACACGCTGGCTTGCGGCACACGCCAGCGCCACTTCGTCATCGATAGGCAGAGTATAGAACGTTTGTTCTCTTTCGGAAAGCCTCACCCGCACCGGACCCATCATCCGCCGCTGCACAAACGGCGCCAGCAGCCGGCGCACAAACAAGACAGTTGCAATTCCTGGAGGATCATTCTATCTTCGTGCAGACGAACCGACGGTATTGCGACCTGCACCACATCCAGCCTTGGAGGATCAATGGCACTGCGATCACTTGCCCAGCTCAAACCAGCACTCAGCTCCGGCATCAGCCTGCCCAATCCAGGAGAACGCATCCCCTGGCTGCTTGGGCGCGGCAACACCACCAGCGACCGCGACGCCT
>CAYNTE010000170.1:2165-5776 GCA_964399615.1 uncultured Thermomicrobiales bacterium | reverse complement strand
ATCACTGCCAGATATCGTCTTTGCCTCGGCCGTGGAAGCCGCGGCCGGGGGCGTGGGCGTGGCCGTAGGCGCCGTGGTTGTGCCAGACAGGGCGGTTGTCACCGGGGTCGGCTTTGAAGAGAAACTTGGGAGCGGTGAAGATGCGGCGCGAGGGCGAGCCACAGAAGGGGCAGGGATTGGGCATTGATGACTCCGCCATCGGCCGCTCGACGTCGTAGCGCGTGTCGCACTCTTTACATTCATATTCGTAGCGTGGCATGCAGCCTCCCAGCGATATCTCTGGCTCGATCGTAGCCAAGTTCGAGCACCTTCCACAAGGTCGATTGAACACATCCCACTCAACGGGATAGTTCCAAACCACTCAACGAACGTGTAGAGTAGGAATACCCAGGGGGCAGGGTTGAAGGACCGGGGCGCAAAGAGGAGGGGCTTCCTCGATGGCTGCTGCGCGACGCCGAGCGACGATCGCAACGATCGTGGTTACATCGATCCTCGTACTGGCAATCTATTTTGGATCGGGGCAGTTAAGGCATTTCGACTCAGCGCTGATCGGCTATGCAATCGCGTCGGTCTTTGCCGTGGCGATGCTGACCTACCGCTACACACTGTGGATCAGCCGGCCTGCGACCTGGCGCTACTGGGTGGCGGGCTGGAAGGCATTCCTCTCCTGGGAGAATTTCAAACGCTACGCACTGCTGGTGCCGAAAGCGTGGTGGACCGACCTGCTGGCGCAGACATTCATCCGCCAGCGCAGCACCGCACGCTGGATCATGCACCTATGCATCTTCTGGGGTGTCGCCCTCTCGATAGCGGTGACGTTCCCGCTCTCGTTTGGCTGGATCCACTTCTCGCTGGTCCCACCTGATGATTACACGGCCTGGTTCTGGGGCATCCCGACGATCACGTTCCCGATCGAAGCTCGTCAGGGTTTCGCGATCTATCACGTGCTGGATTTCACGGCGATACTGCTGTTGATCGGCCTGGTGATCGCGGTCTGGCGTAGGTTGACCGTGGCCGGGCTGTTGACGACCCAGCGCTTCGGGTTCGATATGTTGCCGCTGGTGCTGCTGCTAGCGATCGCCGTGACGGGGCTGGCGCTGACGGCCTCGTCGATGTGGTTCGAGGGTCGCTTCTACTGGTTCATCTCACTGGTGCATCAGGTGGTGGTGATTCTCTGGCTGTTGATGCTGCCGTTCGGCAAGTTCTTCCACATCATCGAACGTCCAGCGAGCATCGGCGTGACGCTGCACCAGACGGTGAGTCAAGAGCAGGCGGGGCCAGGTCAGCCCGAAGAAGCGCGCTGCAAGCGATGTGGCGCGCCGCTGCCATCGAAGCAGTTCGTCAGTGATCTGAAGGCGGTATTGGGGGAGCTGGGGCAGAACTACCAGTTTGAGGATAACGACGAGGTCTGGCTGCAGGATCACTGCCCACAGTGCAAGCGTGTGCTGCGTGGTCAAGCCTATTACGAAGTGATGGAAAACCGCTTCCTGTAAGGAGCGACTCGTGTCAGTCAACAAGGATATCTTCAACAAAGACCGCAATACCATCGTGGATTTTCAGTCTGTTGGACGCAGTGACGAGGACTGGCACGATGCCAACCAGATGCCGGAGAAGCTGGTGGCGACACACTGCTGCTTCTGTGGCGTGCAATGCGGGATGAATCTACGGGTACGCGACAATGTGGTGGTAGGGGTCGAGCCTCGGCACTACGCTCACAACCGCGGATCGTTGTGTCCGAAGGGTGTCGTCGCCTACCAGCAGCAGAACCATCCGGAGCGGCTGCGCTACCCCATGATCCGGCGGGGTGGCAAAGGTGGCCAGCTGGAGCGCGCCACCTGGGACGAGGCACTGAGCTATATCGTCGATCGCTGGCAGGCGATCCAGGCGGAGTCCGGTCGCGATGCCGTCGCGATCTACAGCGGCTCCTCGATGACCAATGAACGCTGCTATTTGATGGGCAAGTTCGCCCGCGTCGGGCTGCAGACACGGCACGTCGACTACAACGGGCGGCTCTGCATGTCGTCGTCCGCGGTGGCCTATGACCGGGCATTTGGGCTGGACCGCGCGCCGCTGCCGATGACGGATATCCCGAACGCTGATTGCATCCTGGCAATCGGCGTGAACCTGGCTGAGTGTTTCCCAATCGTCATGCAGTGGGTCTGGCGCGCGCGCGACCGTGGCGCGAAGCTAATCGCGGTCGACCCACGACAGACTCCGCTGGCTCGCACGGCGGATCTCTGGCTACCGATCAAGCCGGGGACGGACAGTGCGCTGCTCAACGCGATGCTGCACGTGGTGATTCGTGACGGCTTGACCGACGAGGCCTATCTGAGAGAGCGGACCAATGGTTGGGACGAGGTCAAAGCAGCGGTGGCGGATTGCACGCCTGAATGGGCGGAACCAATCACCGGCATCCCGGCCGAGCGGATCGAAGGCGCAGCGCGACTCTACGGGCAATCTGCTACCTCGCTAATCATGCACGCGCGTGGCATCGAGCACAGCACGCACGGCGTCGATAACTGTCTGGCGGCGATCAATCTGGCGCTGGCGCGTGGGCAACTCGGCAAACTCGGCGGCGGGACGATGATGGTGACTGGCCAGGGTAACGGCCAGGGCGGTCGCGAGATGGGGCAGAAGGCATCGCAACTGCCCGGCTATCGCCACATCGACGTGCTGGAGGACCGCCAGGAGATCGCGAACGTGTGGGGTATCCCCGAGGAGGAGATCCCCGGGCCGGGGGCTGCCGCGACCGAGATGATCCATCTGATGGCGGAGGGCGACATTCGCAGCTGCATGGTGATGTGCTCGAACCTGATGGTCTCACTTCCGGAGCAGCAGGTCGTGAAGCGGGCACTCGAGCAGCTGGATCCGCTGATTGTGGTCGATTTCTTCATGTCGGAGACGGCAGAGCTGGCTGATGTGGTGCTGCCTGCGGCGGTCTGGTGCGAGGACGAGGGCACGACGACGAACCTTGAGGGGCGCGTCATCAAGTACAACCGCGCGGTGCCGCCGCTGGGCGAATCGAAAGAAGACTGGCGGATTGCGGTCGAGCTGGCGCAGCGGCTCGGTCGGGGTGAGTATTTCCCCTACAACTCGGTGGCGGACATCTTTGCGGAGATGCGGGTGGCGACCAAGGGAGCGGTCGCTGATTACTCCGGCATCACGTGGGAGAAGATTGAGCAGGAGCAGGGTGTCTTCTGGCCTTGTCCTGCGGAGGATCACCCGGGATCGCCGCGCCTCTTTACCGAGCAATTTGCGCACGAGGACGGCAAGGCCAAGATGTTCCCGATCACCTACCGGCCAGCCGTCGAGGAGCCGGGTGGTGATTATCCATTCCGGCTGACGACGGGGCGCGTGGTCTATCACTACCTGAGCGGGGCGCAGACACGGCGGCTCGGCTTTTTGAACAGTCAGGCGCCGGAGCCGTGGGTCGAGATCCACCCACAGGCGGCCAGCAAGCTGGGCATCAAAGACGGCGAGATGACGCGGCTGGAGACGGCACGCGGCCAGATGGAGCTGCGCGCGCTGGTGGCCCCCTCGATCCGGCCCGACACGCTCTTTGTGCCGTACCACTACGGGCACCGGCAAGCCATCAACCAATTGACGAACCC
>CAYNTE010000170.1:0-2065 GCA_964399615.1 uncultured Thermomicrobiales bacterium | reverse complement strand
ACCTTGTGCTTCCACTGTCAGGATCCGGTCGCGCCCTGTGCGCAGGTCTGCCCGGTGCTGGCGATCGGCATCACTCCCGAAGGTGTCGTGCAGCAGGCGGAAGTCTCGCGCTGCATCGGTTGTCGCAACTGTGTTTACGCGTGCCCGTTCGGCGTGCCGAAGTTCGACCCCGAGGAGCGGCTGATGAAGAAGTGCAATCTCTGCTACGACCGCACCAGCCAGGGATTCCAGCCATGGTGCGCGCAGGCCTGCCCGACCGACGCGATCTGGTACGGCGACTACGAAGAATTCGTCAACAATCGCGAGGGCAAGCCGGTCAACGTGACAGCGTTCGGCAAGCAGGAGGTCCGCACGCGGGTCTATCACGTCATGCCGGAGACGTCACAGAAGCTGGACCTGGCGATGCTCGCTGCCGGGTTGCACGAGCTTGATAGCGACCATAAGGAGGCGTGGGTACTATGAGCAAAACGCCGCACTCGGTCCCGGAACTGAGTAATCGTGGCAGCGACGACCGCTGGGATGTGCCGTTTCCTTACCACTGGGATGCCGATGATTATGTGACCCGGCGTGATCTGCTGCGCTTCGCGGTGATGACCTCGGGCGCGCTCTTTCTCGGCACCAGTGCGCTTGGGCTGGCCGCGGTGCTCAATGATCGCGAACGCGGCGAACGCACGAAGATCATCGAAGCCGATCAGCTGCAACCGGGGCAAGTCCACTACTTTAACTATCCCGGTGAGGACGATCACGCTCTGCTGCTGCGGCTGGCCAGCGGCGATCTGGTGGCCTATAGCGGCCGCTGCACACATCTCTCCTGCTCGGTCTACTGGAACCCGGAACACGGCAACATCCGCTGCCCGTGTCACGAGGGGCTCTTCGATCCCGCAACCGGCGATGTGCTGGCCGGCCCGCCGTCGAGGCCACTACCGGCGATTGAGCTGGCTGAGGACGATGGCGTGGTCTACGCCGTCAAGGAGCGGCCAGCATGAGATCGACAGATTCTCGCAAACCATACTATCGCCGGCCAGCGGGACAAGGCGTCATCGCGCTGTTCGGGCTGGTGGTTGGGCTGGTGCTCATGGGACTCCAGATCTGGCTGCTGACGCTGGCGTTTGATCTCTATCTCTCAGGAGATCGCAACGGTACATTGCTGACGGCCGTCTTCTCTGGCCTGGTCTTTCTTGGTGGGTTGCTGATGCTTTGGATCGTCAACCGTGAGCACGACGTTCGCGGCTAGGTGACGCAGGCACTCGGGGGCTGTCGTGGATTTACAGGAAGTGCTGCGGCGATCTCGATACATCTATCTTGAGGAGCGACGCGGGAGAGTCGTCGCGCTCAGCATCTACAACTTCATCAACGGCGGGCTGGCGATCGCGATCATGTCGTTGATCGGCTGGTATTTCAAAGAGCCGTTCATCTTTCCCTCGCTCGGCCCGACGGCCTATCTCTTCTTCGCAACACCACTGGCCCCGGCATCCAGCCCACGAAACGCCTTTCTCGGCCACTTGATCGGGGCGCTGGCTGGGCTGGGAAGCCTCTATCTCTTTGGGCTAGCCGATACACCCGCCGTCATCATTAGCGGTGTCACCGGGCAACGAATTGCAGCAGCGGCGCTCTCGATCAGTCTGACAAGTAGCCTGATGATCGTATTTCGCGCCCATCACCCGCCAGCCGGTGCGACAACCTTGATCATTGCCCTCGGCATCTTACGCACACCGCACGAGATCATCGTGCTGATGATGGCTGTCGTCCTGCTGACAGCCCAGTCGTTCATCATCAACCGGCTGGCGGGCTTCCCCTACCCACTCTGGTCGCCCGATCCCGACGCGACTTCCTGAGGCGGTCGGGAGCGGCGCAGGGGGATGAAGAAGTGGAGTGGTAGGGTGCGCTCGCGACGACGCTCGGCCTCCAGCGTGCGTACACGGGCATAGAGCAGATCGTGTAGCGAGATCATGCCGATGATTTGGCGGGACTGCTCGTGGGAGACGACCGGGAAGCGGGTGAGGCCGGTTTCCGCCATCCGGTAGACGACCGCACGCAATGATTCGTCCTCATAGGCGACGGTCGG
>CAYNTE010000169.1:0-5801 GCA_964399615.1 uncultured Thermomicrobiales bacterium | reverse complement strand
GGCCCAGCGACCTGCGCCACCGAGAGACTGACATGCAGCTTGCTGTTGGCCTCGGTCAGCTGCCGGTGACTCACCACGCCCGGCAGCATTGCTTGCCAGGCCACGTTGAAGACCACCGTCATCGTGCCAACCAAGAACGCGACGACCAGCAGCATGTGCATCGTCAGTAGATCGAGATACCAGGCAATCGGGATCAACGAGAGCAACGCCGAGCGAGCCAAATCGGCAAAGATCATCAGCCGCCTGCGACGCAGCCGATCCACCAACACCCCGATGAAGATGCCGAAGACCAGCGACGGCGCTTGACCGACAGCATTTAGCAGACCCATCTCGAACGGGCTGGCATCCAGCGCATAGACCGCCAGCAACGGCAGCGCAACGAGCGTGATCTGGGTGCCGATCGCCGAGACCGATTCCGAGACCCAGAGCCAGCGAAAGTTGGTATGTCGCCAGAGCGAGTCTGCCTGGGCCGGTGCAGCCGGCCGGGCTAACGAGGGCTGATCAAGTTCGATTTTTGACATGAGGACTTCTCCCGAAAGAACTATTCGGGAGGGGAGCCGGTGAGCGCTCTACCTCCCGCTATCCGTTGCGCCAATCTGATCGGATAGCGGTCTGATGCTCATCGTTATGAAAACGACGGGCGCGGTCGGGGCCTTCACCCGTTTGGAGGGGACTGCCATATAGCAAGCCTGCCTTTCGCGCGGCGAAGTATAGCACCTGACGGCAGGAAACAGACCCCCAGCTCCCGCGAGGGAACTGAAGGCCTGTAGGGGAAGGGTTGGGACGCTTATTCGTAGCGCAGCGCGTCGGCCACAGGCACCGAGGCTGCGTGGCGCGAGGGGATGAATGTCATGATCATTGCCGCGCCGAGTGCGACCACGGTCATCAGTCCGATCACATTCCACGGGATGATGAACGACTCGATATTGGTGTTCTCACTCACCATGCCGGACATCAGCAGGTTGTAGGAGAGCATCAACGCCAGCCCAATACCCGCCAAAACACCCAGCACCGCGACCACCAGCGATTCGATCAGGAACGACACCGCCACCATGCTCTTCTGGAAACCGATGGCGCGCAGCATACCGATCTGCTGGCGTCGCTCGACGACCGCGCGGAAGCTGATCACTCCCAGCGCCGCGATGCCGACCAGCAAGCCGAGGCCCATGAAGCCCTGGAAGATGTTCATGACCGCCATGTTCGAGCTGGCCATGTCGCGGATCTCTTGCTCCATCGATTCCGCCTGGACACCACGCTCGACCAGGGTCGATTCGATCGCCTGGGCGGTCGCAACAGTCGTATCCAGCGAATCATCCTGGAGCTTGACATAGCGGATATCGAAGTTCGGCGTCGCGAACATGTCATCGACCATCGACTGGCTCACAAAGAGTCCCACGAAGTCCTGGGCGCTGATCGTGTCCTTGACCACACCGATGATCGTCACCTCACGCACATCACCGCTCTCAGGGTTCTGCACTTCCAACGTCACCGGCTGGAAGTTGTCGGTGTCGATATCCAGCGAGAGCATGTCGGGGTCACTGCCTGGGCCGGTATTGCCGCCCGCTGTAAAACCATCAATGATCGCCAGCGACGGGTCGTTCATAACGGCCTGCCACGCCTCAGCGTCGCTGCCGTACTCGCCCGAATGTGCGGCCAGCGGCATCTCGGCATTTTCGACAAAGGTCTGGTCGACGCCGAGCAGGTCATTATTCTTCCAGTCGCCATCCGGCCCCTGGCCAGCCTCACGGAAGTGGACATTGCCCCAGCTCACGTCGGCTATCGTGCCAACGGCTTCGAATGTTGACGTATCAACCTCGGAGCCAGCCAGTGCCTCATCAAGATCGCCAACCGGATTGGTCGCCGAGGTCGTGACACGCACATCCCAGCCGCCAGCCGCCTCGTCTGACGAGAAGACTTCGACGAAGTTGGTCTGCAGCGTCGACATCGTGACCAGCGAGAAGACGATCAGCGCGAACATCGCCAGGGTCAGCCCGGTCTTGGTCTTCGACGCCAGTGGGTAGGCGACCGCAGTCTTGACAGCCGGCACCCAGCGGCGGAACAGCTTGCCGAAGAGCCCGATAATCGAGACGATCAGCTCCGCATTCCAGATCACCAGCAGCACTGCGAAGGTGACCATCATGATGCCGGAGACGAAGAACATGTCGAAGTCGCCCGTCAGGTTGTTCGGCGTCACGGCGTTGACGATGTCCTCAATGAACGTGCCCTCCGGCGCAAGCCACCAGGTCAGCAGCAGCGCAGAGCCCACCGTGAAGACCAATCGCTCCGGCAGCCAGTTGCGCAGGATCAGCATGATCCCGACACCTGCCGCCGAGAGGCCCGTCGAATAGAGCGCCATACTGCCGCCACTGCCGGCGATAGACCAACCACCAAGCATCATCAACGCACCCAGCGGCGCGAGCAGCGGACCCCAGCCGATGTAGTGGGCCAGCAATCGCACCAGCCAGCTCACCAGCCGGATAGGCAGCAGCACGAGATTCGGAATCAACTCAATAGGAAGCAGGATCAGGTTGCTGATCGAGACACGGCCAACGTTCGGCCCGAAGCGTGGCAGCTTCTTCCACCAGCGCCAGCGAGGGCGCCGGTCACGACCACCTTCAGACTCCGGTAGATCGCGGATTGCGGAGACGATGTTCAAGCGTGCCGCGCGGCTCGATGCGAAGATCAATGTCAGGAATGTGACCGTGACACCCAGCGCATAGGCCACCGCCAGCGATCGCCAGCTCGTGGTGAACATGAAGTTCAGGCCATCTTCGCCACCGATGATGCGCTGCGCCGCGAACATCACCAGCCAGGCGACGCCGATACCGCTCAGCGCGCCAACCAGTGCCGCACCAAGGTCGTAGAGCGTGCCCTCGGCCAGGAACTGCTGCACCAGCGAGGACTGACGCATGCCAACGGCGCGCGCCATGCCCATCTCCGAGCGGCGCTCCGCAGCCAGCATCATGAAGATCAGGAAGATCAGCAACACACCAGCCGAGATCGAGAAGAGACCCATCACCAGGAACATCCCGGTGAACATGCCACTAATCGTCTCGCTCTGATCAATGACGTTCTGCTTGATCGGCACAACGCCAAGCTGCTGGTCCGACGTCGCCTCGTTCAGCTTGGCGACAACGCTATCCGTATACTCGACGCCGCTATCGACATCGCCAGCGTTCGAGACAGCGATGAAGCGCGCCATGCCTTCGAGCCCAGTCATCTCCTGGACTCGATCCAGCGACATGCCGATTCCCATCGGGTAGCCGGTCAGCAGCGAATCGCCGCCGATCGCACCGATCGTAATCTCGAATGGCTCGTTGTTCAGATAGACCGTCAGCGTCTGGCCAGGTTCAACATTCAGCTCATCGGCCAGCGACTCGGAGATAACGCCCTCGCCGCGCTCAAGCACCGCCGGGTCGACCGTGCCATCAGGGCCGGGGATACCACCGAACGCTTCCAGCCGGCTCAAGTCGATACCCGTCAGATCGACAACCGGCTCACTCAAACCAGCGGCCTGGTTCAGCGCTGGCGCCTGCACGTTCAGCACCGGCAGGAACGCTTCAATTTCGGAATCATTCGCGAGCTGTGCTTCGAGCTCATCGACCGATGAATCAGGAATCAGCTGGCTCGTCGTCGAGTAGTTTGCTTCCTCATCACCATTCGTGGAGAAGACCACCATCTCGTCGATCTGGCCGTAAGCTTCGTAGCCCGTGCGCTTGATCGAGTAATCGATCGAATCGCCAGTCGTCAGCGCTGTGGCGGTGATCAGCGTCGCCAGCATCAACCCGACGACGATGAGGATCGATTGGGTCTTGCGACGCCGCGGATTGCGCAGCGCCATCTTGAAGATCACCCGGTTGAACAGCGCGATCGATCCAACCGCCGCGAGGCATGCGCCCATAATCGCGAGCAGAACGATCAAGATGCCATTCATCGGGATGCCAAAAATAGAATCCACAGTCTTGCCCCTTCCCTGGGACAGTGCCACTCACCTTCGAGTGACCTCGATTCGATAGCCCGTGCGTCGTGGCGCGGGCTGTGGGTCCGATCAGTCTGAGACGGGATACACCTGGTCTGGCGACCATTCTTCGCGCTCAGTGATCGATCCCGTTTGGATCACCACCCCGCCATCTTCGCCAGCCGCGATCTTCACCAGATCGAGCGGCCGCGGCGCGGGGCCACCAGTATTCACACCGTGACGGTCATAGATGCTGTCGTGGCATGGGCAGTGGAATTCATCCCCATCGCCATCCCAACCCACCACACAGCCCTTATGGGTGCAGCGGCTTGAGAGTGCCAGCAGACCGTTCTCGTTGTGGATCAGATAGAAGCGACCATCTTTGTTGTGGAGTGGCGTATCCCCAACTGCCGGGATATCGCCTGCCGAGATGGCCACCTGGTCCACCTCCGGATCGCTGTACTCTTCCTCACCACAAGCGCCGAGGAGCGCCAGCCCCACGACACCAACGCTGAGCGACAGGAACCGGCGACGGGAGATCCCGTCTCTATCCAGCAGCGAGGTCACGCTGCGTCGCTCAGTGCGCAACACCTCAGTCACCACGACCTCCGTTCAAGCTCACGCCACCTCCATTGGGGGCGAGCTGCATTCGCCGAGCTTCATCGATCGGCCCATCAGCCACGATCTCGCCGTCACGCACTCGCACCAGTCGCTCGCAGCGTGCAGCCACACGCGGGTCGTGGGTCACCAGTACGAATGTCTGGCCGTTACGGCGGTTGAGATCACTCAACAGCGCCATGATGTCGTCGGCAGTCTCAGAGTCCAGCGCACCCGTCGGCTCATCGGCCCAGACGATCGCTGGCTCATTCACCAGTGCCCGGGCAATCGTCACGCGCTGTCGCTGACCACCCGAGAGCTCAGCAGGCTTGTGGTTGGCCCAATCCGAGAGCCCCACCTGCTCCAGCATCGCGAGCGCCTTCTGCCGCGCCTGCTTTGGCTTCGTGCCGCTGACGATCAGCGGGAGCTCGACATTCTCGACTGCTGACAGCACCGGCAGCAGATTGAACGTCTGAAAGATGAAGCCCATGTTGCGCGCCCGGTAGTCGGTGCGCTGATTGTCGGAGAGGTCCGCGAGATTGTGACCATCGACGAAGACTTCGCCCTCAGTGACGGTGTCCAGACCCGAGAAGCAATTCAACATCGTCGTCTTGCCGCTTCCCGAAGCGCCCATGATCGCGACCATCTCGCCCTTGTTCACCTCGAAATCGACCCCTCGCAAGGCATGTACGCGGACGTGCCCGGTCGAGAAGATCTTGTGCACGCCTAGTGCGCTAACCGCTGGCGTCCCCACCGGCGTCTTTGCCGGTGCCTGGTCGACCCGTGTCATCGTTGCCGTCATAGCCCAGCCCTTCCTGGCTAGCTGCCGGTCGTCAGTGACCGGCTCCTCTTCACTCAGGCGGATCCGTCTCCGCCCACCGGCTCCAGCGTTTTGAGCCGCTAAGAGAAGTCTTCCAGCGAAATGTCAACAGAATGTGTACAGCCGGTTACGGTCATTACTCAATTCCGTGCTGAACGGCTCAACGAGATCGGGGGCCGGTGCCCGGGAACCGGGGTCCGGGGTGGGAGTCGAGAATCGGGAGCCGGTGATCGGTGGTCGGGAGTCGGAGAAGGCCACCGACGGTGGCGATCGAGTGCCACACCCCAGTGTCATCCAGAGTCCTTCGACCGCGCTCAGGACAGGCTCCGCGCAGCGCAGTCGAAGAATCTCTCAGGGAGATCTGACACCGCCTGCCATCACCCGTACTCAGACGACCACCCCCGTTGTCATCCTGAGCGAAGCGCA
>CAYNTE010000168.1:0-5867 GCA_964399615.1 uncultured Thermomicrobiales bacterium | reverse complement strand
TTCGGCCGTCCGGGTGATGTGGTCGATCGGCTGAAGGGCACGGCGCGCGAGGATGAGCCCAGCGACCCCCGCAACAATCAGCGTGACAGGTGTCAGGGCGAGCAGAATCTGCAGCGCAAGCGTCAGCGTCTCCTCGACATCGCTCTCGATGCCGACTTCAAGCACCGCCACGATCTCATCGTCGTCTCCGTCGTCGCGCTCCTGCTCAACCGGCACACTCAGGACACGCAACCGGTCTCCCCCAGACCCAAGCCAGCGGACATCGTCGTCATCGTCGAGCGCGGCGGCGACTCCGGCTGCGTTGACCGGCACATCATCGTCACCTCGAACTAGGTAGGTTTCGCCACGGCGAAGATCGGTCAGGCGCACGAATGTCTCATCATCATCGTCGTCATCCCCAGCCGGTATGCGCGGCCCGTTGGGTTCGAAAAGGATCGTGCGCTGCACCAGCGACGCTTGATTCTCGAGATTGGAATCGAGCGAGTCATAGAGGATATAGCGCAGACCAGCGTAGAAGATCGTGCCGACGATAGCCATCGTGACGGCCAGCACCACGACATACCAGAGGGTCAGGCGCCAGCGAATAGGCAGCTTATTCACCATCGTCGGTCACGATGCGATAGCCTGCGCCGCGCACAGTCTGGATGTGCTTGACCTCATAATCGTCCTCAAGTTTGCGACGGAGTGAGCGGATGTGGACGTCGATAATGTTGGCGCTGCTGGGGAGGTCATAATCCCAGACGTGCTCGGCAATCATCGCGCGGGTAACGACGCGATTCGGGTGACGCATCAGGTATTCGAGGATGCGGAATTCCTTGTTGGTCAGCGTGAACTCCCGTCCGGCTCGCCAGACCTGCCGGGTGGCGGGATCGAGTCGCAGGTCGCCGGTGGTCAGGACTGGATCGAGACTCTCAGGAGGCCGTCGCGAGAGCGCCCGAAGTCTGGCGGAAAGCTCGGCAAAGGCAAAGGGCTTGACGAGATAGTCATCAGCACCAGCATCGAGTCCAGCTACCCGGTCGGCGACACCATCGCGCGCAGTCAGGATCAGAATCGGTGTCTGTATCTGCCGGGTGCGGACGATCTGGCACACCTCGATCCCGCCGAGTCCGGGCAGCATGAGATCGAGGATGATGGCGTCGAATTCAGTGATGGCCAGATGCGCGAGTGCATCCTCACCGCTCCCCACGACCGTGCAGGGGTGTCCTTCGCTGCTGAGGTGCTGGTGAATCATCCCCGCCAGCCGCGCTTCATCTTCAACTATCAGAATCCGCACTTGTCCGATCCCCTGTCCGCAGCCATCGCGTCCGCTCGAAGCAAGTGTAGCGATGCAGTCTAAATTTCCGATGAAGTGCGAGGAGACCATCCCCGCCGATTTCATCGAGAGTTGATCAGAAATTTATCTTCCGATGACAAGCTGGAGTCAATCGACTGAGCTTCCATGAAAGGAGCCGACATGAGATTTGATACCTGGGCACGACGGCTGGCGCTGGCGGTCGGCGCGGTGGCGTTGCTGGTGGCGGGTGGCCTGGCCTACGGGCCGATTGCAGGTCTTGCGCAGGATACGCCGGCCACAGCGGAGATCGGCGTCGACGAAGCGATCCAGATTGCATCTGAGGCGCACCCAGATAGCACCGTGGTCGAGGCCGAGCGCGAGCGGGAGCATGGGACGCTGATCTACGAAGTCTCGTTCGCCGACGGTGTCGATGTGGATGTCGACGCAACGACGGGCGAGGTGCTGAAGGTTGAGCAACCCGACCGGGACGACCTCAACGACGACATCGATGACTGTGACGACCATGACGGCCGTCACGAAGCCGATCATGACGACGACGATGACGATGATGACTTCGACGACTAGTCACGAGCCTGCGGCATATTCACCACGCTAACTGGCGCGTGAAAATAGGTGAGCGAGGGTCGAACACCATAGACCTCGCTCACCTTTTCGTGCCACTCTGGGGTGAAGAGGGCATCGGCTGCCTCTCGGGACTCCCAGAGATAGAATCCGCCGAGCGTGGATCCATCATCAGCATAGATGTACCGCTTTACCAGCAGGCCATCTCGGCCTTCATATGAGGGAGCGGTGGACTGGAAGCGCTCGATGGCTTGCTCCAAGGTGAGGTGGTGGACGTTTTCGAAGAGTGTCAACGTGGAGATCAATGGTGGGCCTCTCATTCGATGATGAGGAGAAATAAACCGAGACGCGAATGATACGCGTCTCGGCTACGGAGCAATGTTGGTTAGGTGGGCCGGCTAGTCCGAGAGCGATTGCATGAAGGCGATGATCGCCTGGATGTCATCGTCAGAGACCTGATCCGGACCGAAGGCAGGCATCGAAGGGGTGAATCCCTTGACGACCTTTGCCGTTGGTTCGCGGATTGACTCAGTGACATACGCCTCGTCGACGGTCACAGTGTCTCCACTTTCGAGCTCGACCTCGTGCCCCCAGACGCCCTGCCAAGATGGTCCGACACCTTCGGACCCATCCGTGCTATGGCATCCCGCACAACCGAGCGAGTTATAGAGTTCTTCGCCGGCAGCGACGAGATCGCCGCCCCCGCCATTCTCGCTGGATGTGCCTTCCTCGCCGGCCTCGGTGCCCTCGCCGGCAGCTGTGCCTCCTGTGCCGGCAGTGGCTGTGGCCGTGGGCGCGCCGCCTGCCGATGGCGAGGTGTTTGTGGGTTCGGCGTCATCGTCGTCCCCACCACACGCTGCTACCACCAACATCACGACGGTCAACAGCGCTATAAGACTCATCAGACTCTTACGTGTCATTGAAGCGCCGTCTCCTTTCACTGGTTCAATCCTAGCGACTTCGTGCTTCTCCTACCAGTGGGAATTGACAGTGATTATCAGGGTTACGAAGACGACGGGGCATTTTTGCGAACCGGAAGCATCTGGAAGGAGTGGTCACCTTCGCGTTCAGCCGCGAGTTGCGACCGCCGGATCTTGCCCGCCTCGTTGCGAGGGAGTTGCCGCAAAAACTCGTATGTCTTGGGAGCCTTGTAGCTGGTCACGAATTGCCGCACATGCTCGTTCAACTGCTCGATGGAGGGCAGGTGATCGAAATCAGCTGGCTGGATGATGGCATGCACCCGCCGCCCCCACTCATCATCCGGCACGCCGACAACCACGACATCATCGACACCAGGGTGTTGACCCAGCGCGCTCTCGACCTCGGCGGGGTAAATATTCGCGCCGCCGCTGACGATCATGTCGGTCCTGCGATCTGCGATATAGAGATATCCGTCCCCGTCGAGCCAGCCAAGGTCACCAACTGAAACGAACCCATCCTCGGATTGTTTGAGCGGCGGCGCACCACGATAACTGAAAGTCGTCGGTCGCAAATTGAGACTGAAGATCTCGCCGACCTCTCCAGCTGGTAGCGCGTTGCCTGCCTCATCGAGGATCCGCAACTCGCATTGCACGGGCTTCCCGACACTGCCGGGGTGCTCCAGCCACTCATCACCGCGAATGATCGTCCTGCAGACACCTTCGCTCGAGCCGTAAACCTCCCAGACGTGCTCTGCACCAATGAGATCGATCCAGGCACGCTTCAGCCAGTCGGGGCAGACTGCAGCGGAACTGTGGATCGCTTCAAGGCTGCTGAGGTCACGCTCGGCGATATCCGGGAGCCTGGCGATGCGCTGCATGATGATGGGCGGCAGGTAGGCATAGTTGACGCGGTAGTGCTCGATCAGTTCAACCGCAAGCTCGGCGATAAAGCGCCGCATGATGACGATGGTGTGATCGCGCATCAATCCGTAGTTGCCAATGATCGTGGGCGAGTTGTGATAGAGCGGCGCTGCCATGAGCTGCACCTGTCCCTCAGCCATACCCATCTGGCTACCTCCGCTAACGGGCGTCCAGGCCGGGTCGAGGACGATCTTTGGCCGGCCGGTCGACCCTCCCGAGGCGATAGCTTTGCCGGGAAACGGAGCGGTGATCGGCAGGCGTGAGTCGTCGTAGGTAGCTCGATGTTCCAGGTCAGCTGGCGTCAGGGTCGGGTAGGGCAGATCGGGCCACTCAGCGTAGACCGCGGCGGGCTGGGCAAGCTCCAGGATGGCGTCACGCTCTCTCGCTGGCGTCTCAGCCCGAAGCGGTAGTGCCAAGGCGCCGATCTTCCAGGCGCCCCATGTGACGAAGTAATGCTCGGCACAGTTTCGCACGGCGAGGATGACGGTGTCGCCAGCCTGAACCCCACGCTCCACGAGCATCCGGGCGACCTGGTTCGACGCGCGATCAAACTCATCCCAGCTTACCGGCGTGGCGTGGCCCGCCTCGTCAACATCGATCAGGGTGATCTTCTCGGGATGGCCGTCGACGAGACGATGAAAACTGGTGAGGGTGAGATTGTCAGTCACCGTTACGATGACTAAGGCTCAATTCGCTGAATATCGGCAAACCGATTGAAATGACGGTCATATGAAAAGACACGGTTGCTGCCCTCTCGGCGCATCTTCACATAAATAACTGCATCGACGAAGTCTACGTTTAGCAAACCAGACAAATCCAGTGCTTCGAGGACAACCGATTTTTCCTCTACCCGGAATCCTCGCTCGCGGAGCAGGCCGCCGAGCAACTCAGCCACCTCTTTCCACGAATGTCCATACATTTTGCTTGATGAGAGCACCGCCACCGCTTCATCAACGACGACGAAAGGGACATATAGCTCGAGCTCTCCGTCACGCACACGCTGAAAGAGCTTTTCGCTTGCTGCTTGCTTTTCAAGGTCGTCACCGGTTAGATACCGGATGATCACATTTGTGTCCAGATACGAAGTGCTCACATCTGGTCCCTGAATTTCTCAGCGCGATCATCGCGCGCTATTTCTTCGATCTCCTCCCAAGAGAGGGGGCGATCCAACGTTCCGGCAGCACCTCGTAGGGATTCAAGCGTTGGATATTTCGCTCGCCTGATACGGACGCTTCCCTCGTCGTCGACTGAAAACACGATCTTGTCGCCAGCCTTAATGTCCAAAAAGCGACGGAGCTCGCTTGGAAGAGTCACTTGCCCCTTACTGCTAACGGTAGAACTTAACGTCTTCGTTTTCATCGCGACCTCGATTCAAGCGTGCCAGCAGGGTAAAGCGATTATACACGCGCTTTACCACTGGTGTGCTGAATGAATGATCACCTGTTACTCGATAGCGCCATCAGGAGCTTTGGGGGCGGCAGCATTTGTCACCATCGAACCAGCGACGATCTCGGCCAGGTCGAGGACCTTGAAGTCGTCTTGCGCGCCGACACCGTTGATGCCGTCCTCGAACATGGTCATGCAGAACGGGCAAGCGGCGCAGAGCATTTCGGCGCCAGTATCAAGCGCCTCGCGGACGCGCGCTTGGTTGATACGCTGGCCTGTCTGCTCCTCCATGAACATGCGTCCACCGCCGCCACCGCAGCAGAACGATTTGTTGCGGTTGCGTCGCATCTCGACCAGATCAACACCTGGCATGGCAGAGACGGCCTCACGCGGCGCATCGTAGACGTCGTTGTAACGCCCGAGGTAGCAGGGGTCGTGATAGGTGACCTTGCCGCGCGCCATCGCCGAATCGGGATCGATCTCGATGCGTCCTTCGCTGATCAGCTGATTGATGAGCTGACTGTGATGCACGACCTCGAAGTTGCCGCCGATCTGCGGATACTCGTTGGTGATGGCGTTGAAGCAGTGCGGGCAGGCGGTGACGATCTTCTTGAAGGAGTAAGAGTTGAGCGTATCGACTGTTTGCTCGGCCATGATCTGGGCCAGATACTCGTTGCCGATGCGCTTGGCTGGGTCGCCAGTGCAGGTCTCTTCCTTGCCGAGAATCGCGAAATTAATGCCGGCCGATTGCAAGATGCGGCAGAGCGCCAGCGTGGTCTGCTGGT
>CAYNTE010000167.1:0-5874 GCA_964399615.1 uncultured Thermomicrobiales bacterium | reverse complement strand
CTGGTGACCACCGACCCACCCCCATCCCGTCCCCACACCGGCCCCAACCCCCTCAACCGCACGGAGTATCTGATGGAGGTGAAGTAGGGGAGGGAGTATTTGGTGCTGTTGGCGATTACCGAGGCATTGAGAGGTATTGGTCTCGCTCGGTTAGCTTCTTGCGCTTGACGAGGTGGTCAGTCATCCTATTGATTGTTTGGCGGGTGGCGGACTTGACACGTTGAAAGCCCAGCCGGGATCCGACCAGAGATATTGCCTCATCACGCTCGATCTCAAAGCTCGCCAAGACCACCTCGATAATGGCCGCTTGAATTTCTTCCGGTGCGATCATCTCAATTGACTTTAGTGGTCCCGTTTCGTTTGAACGATCTCGAACCGGAGGATCAGCCATAAGTGGAATCCAGATGAAGTTGCCTCGCCTGACCACCTGGCCCTGGGCTGAAGCAGAGCGAACCGCTAGCTGAACACGATCACGGATGCGATTCCCCAGCCGCTTGACGCCCGCTGCCTCCATGATGCGCCTGGCTATCTCATCAACGTGGACAGGGCTCTCAACCGCTACAACTGCGATGACCGCTGGTATAAGATCATCCAAACTCCGCTCATGCAAGTCCAGACTGCAGGGCGGAAGCGTGACGCGGGCCCGTCGATAACGTGTGCGCGACTCGACTGGAGCATCTGACGGAGACTGTGGCTGTCGTTCGATTGTAGTTGTCAATTCCTCGATTGGCTCTGGCTCTGTCGGCAAGTCGATGTGAGCGCGAGCTTCTTCGATGGCCTCGATCGTGCGCTGGAGTTCACGTTCTGGATTCTTGAACCAATCAGTTGACCAGATCCGATGAAAGGTCCACCCAAGACCTTCCAGAACTGATTGCCGGAGCCTGTCACGATCGCGTGCTGAACGGGCACTGTGATACGTGGCACCGTCGCACTCAATAGCGATGATATAGCGCCCGGGTCGAGCCGGGTCGACCACAGCGAGATCGATAAAGTACCCCTCATGTCCAACTTGGGCCTCTAACTGGTATCCCGCCTCGACAAGTGCCGTATAGACCGCTTCTTCGAACGGTGATGCTGGCGCCCTACCGGACGGTAGGGGCACCCCGCCCAAACTACCGGTCTCGGCGTACTTGAGGAACTGCTTGAATGCCCTAACCCCTCTGGTTTGAGACCTGTTCAAGTCAATATCGTCGGCTGTGATGCTTGAGAACACTTCGCACCTTTGCCGGGCGCGGGTGATCAGGACGTTGAGCCGTCGCTCTCCGCCATCGCTATTGAGAGGGCCAAAATTCATATAGAACCGGCCGTGATTGTCAGGTCCGTATCCCACGCTTATGAAAATGACATCGCGTTCATCACCTTGAACATTCTCGAGGTTCTTGATGAAAAAGGACTCAAAGCCGGTGTCATCGAGAAATTCCCTGAGATCATCTCGTTCCGATCGGAGGATCTCAAGCTGGTCACGAATGGCATCTGCTTGAGCAGCGCTAAACGTCGCTACGCCGAGCGAGACCTTTGTGCCTGTCTGGACACATCTGCGGGCATGGTCAGCAACCGCCTCGGCAACGGTTCGTGCCTCGATAGGATTAGCCCTTGTCCCACCGCGGTCGTAGTGTGCGTGCGGCAGATGGTGGAACACTAGCCCGAGCTGGCTCCGATCTGTGTACGGGCTAGGGAACACGAGCAATTTGCTGTCGTAGAACTCATGGTTCGATACCGCGATCAACGATTCATGACGGCTCCGATAGTGCCAGCGGAGCATCTTCTGCTGAACGTTCTTGGATGTGAAGAGCCCAAGAATGCTTTCCAAATCTCGTGTCGATGAATTATCGTCCCCATCGTCGTCACCTTGCGTTACGACGTTGAAGAAGTGCGTTGGTGGGAGTTGCTTGCTATCTCCGACCACAATGGCCTGCTGGCCACGGAGCAACGCACCCAGTGCATCGGCAGGGGGCACTTGACTTGCCTCGTCGAAGATCACCATATCGAATGTGATGCTCTCCGGCGGCAGATAGGTCGCAATTGACATGGGGCTCATCATGAAGACCGGCTTGATTGCCTGAACCGCCTTGCCCGATTTAGCGATCAATTGTCTGATCGGAAGATGGCGCGTCTTCTTTCCGAATTCGTGACGGAGCACGCTCATTTGCCCGCCACCCTGATGCTTGGGTAATCCATCCCAGTGGGTTGTTGCGACCTGTATTCGCCGATTCTCAAAAAGCTCAGTATCGTGTTTTCGGAAGCTATTCACATCGGATTCGTGGCGACTACGAGTGAAGGTGCTGAGCACATCGCGCTCGCTGCTTGCTCGATCGATGATGGCCGTGTAGCGAGCGTATTCGAATGCAGGTTGGAGCAAGTTGCCTACCTGCTCCCACTCAGTTGCGAGGTCGACGACGGTATCCATCCCCATATTTCGGCATTCATTGGCGATACGGTTGAAGTCGAGAATTTGGGTGATGTCGTTGCGATGATCTGACCAGTACTTTACTGTCTGGAACTGATCATCGAGCGGCTGCGATATTAGCTGAGCAGGTGTCCAGCCAGTTTGGTCTGAGTCGAACGCGAGTGCCGACAGCAGGGCGTTCAAACGATCCTCATAGTGATTGATCGCTGCTTCCAACGTTGCCGCCAGACCATCATCAGTCGCTCCCGCGGCGAGTGCATTGAGTACCGCTGGGGAGAGTTTCCCCTCGCGCACATCGGCATGCACTGTCGCCGCCCACTCAGTTTGATCCTTGAGCGTCTCCCAATCCGAGGTAACGCCTTGCCATTCCGATCCGAAATGATCCTGAGCGAACTGTTCTCGCTGACCAATTTTCCTGGACATGTCCTGGCTCGCGATGATGTCGTGAACAACCTCCGCTTGGTCTGCGATGTTGGCTGGCGCGCCACTTTCACAAAGCGCGTCTAGTTGTTTCCGAGCTGCGCGATAACGACCGGAGAGACCGCGCCACCATTTGTGCTCAAAATCGGTCAGATCCTGATGGAGAGAAGCTACATCGCTCTCCCATGCTTCGGGGCGCAGTGTGTCAATCCACTTCGATCGGATTGCGGCGCGGGAACTTCCTACGTCGAAGAGCCTAAATAACGCTTCACGATTCGCATGCCAGTCCTGCGATGCGAGACCTGAGGGACGCTTTTCCGGTGCGGATCCGATAGCCCGGGCCTCCCGCACGAGACGGCGACACTCCTCGAGAGATGTAGGGAGGGGCAGATCGAAGGAGGAAGCAAGTTGATTTCGTACGTGGCATAGCGTCTGGTGGGATTTCAGCGTCTCATCAAGCGCACGAGCTATCTGATCCTGTGTTGAGAGGCCAAGCGAGGTGTGGCTTATACCGTAAAGTGGGTGATCTTTAGGAGATCCCAATTCCGCTACCCACGCCTGAAGCTGAGCAACAAGCCCGGACCGCTGTTCAAATTCAACGGGCGTCCATTTGGACAATCCAGCGATGTTCATCGGCGGATATCGGACACCTTCAGGAAGGCGGCTTTCGAGCGTCAGGCGGTAGCCATATGCCTGTTGGGGACGTATTCCAGTTTCGCCAACCTGAGTGTTCACTGCTTCACAGTAGGAATTCAGCCTATCCCGTTCGTGCTGCAGCAACGTCTGTGCGCTCTGCAGATCGCGGGCCTTTGGCTTGTTGAGGTCGAGTGTGCGCTGCAACTCTTGGAGCAGCTCACGCTTGTTCGTTTTGTTGCTATGAAGTTCCAAACAGGCATCGCCCACGCCAATCTTGTCGAGATTTTGCTTGACGACTTCGAGTGCCGCCATCTTCTCCGAGACGAAGAGTACGGTCTTCTTCGACGCGATCGCTCCGGCGATGATATTGGTGATGGTTTGGGACTTGCCGGTTCCTGGCGGTCCTTGGATAACCAGATTTCGCCCGGAACTGGCTTCCAGTATGGCAAGGGTCTGCGAGCTGTCTGCATCGACGACTTGATGCAAGCTCATGACCTCGGAGATTGTGTCGATATACTGATCTTCGGAGTAGCCTGATGCTGAGTCGAGAAATCCTTCTCCGAGGAGGACACTGACGATTGGGTGGTTTTGGGGTTGCCGTGTCTCCGGCCAGACGTTGGGGTCGAGGTCTCGATACATCAGGAACTTCCCGAACGAGAAGAACCCGAGGGCAATTTCATGTCTGCTTATCTTCCAGCGTTCTTGGTCGGCGATTGTCCGCTCCCAATCGCTGAAGTGTTGAGCAAGATCGAGGTCCTCTAGATCCGGAAGTGATGGCGTGGTTATTCCAAATTCGCTCTCCAGCTTCTCTCGTAACGAGAGGTTTTCACCAATGTCCTCGCCTGTGTAGACAACCTGGAACCCTGACTTCCCTGTAGATCGCTCTAAGCGAACAGGTATGAGCATGATCGGCGCACGGCGCAGATCTTCCGAGCTATCAGCCTCGTACCAGTGGAGCATCCCCAGCGCCATGTACAGTACGCTGACACCCTGCTCTTCGATTGACGTCCGTGCGAGGTAGAACGAATTGATGAGTCGTTTGTCGAGATCTTTGGCGTTGTGGTTGGTTTGGAGAGATCGCTCGCTGGCGGTCTTTACTGAGGCATTTGCGGTTTTGTCAGTTTCTCCCTGGGTAAGCCCGTCCGAAGCTGGATCCTCCGGTTTTGGGTTGAACGACATAGCCGTGCCCTTAGTAACAAGAACGCTAAATACGTCGGCAGCTCGTGCATCGACAACTTCAACGCCACGAGATCGTAGTAGTCGATAGTTGAGCAGCGTGTTTCGAAGTCCAAGATCCAAAAGTTCCTGTCTGGCATCTGTCAGAGCTTCAAGAACAGCATTGGAATCTGTAAGTAGTGGTTGATTTGGCGCGTACACGATCTGATCCCCAACCCAGAGTATCAACAAATGGTTGCGTTAACAGCATCGTAGCACTCCCTGTCTAATCTGTGCATGCTCGAACTAGCTTGAGCCTGCCCGCTAACCGAATCAACGGACCAGCGGGCAAGCTTCCCCTAGGAGTCATAGTGCCTGAGATGTCTCTACTCGGTGAATCTGAGTTGGGGTTTGGGGGTGGCGAGGTTGAGCTTGCCGTCGCGGGTGTAGGTGTTGATGATGACGCCGGTGTTGGTGGTGGTGCTGTCGGCGAGCTTGAGTTTGCCCGGCGTGGCGCCGTCGGCAAAGAGTCGCTTGCCGGTACCGAGGAGCACGGGGTAGATCATCAGGTTGTACTCGTCGATGAGGTCGTGCTTGGCGAGCTCGTGACAGATCTCGGTGCTGCCGTAGATCATGATCTCGCCGCCCTCTTGCTCCTTGATCTTGGCAACCTCCTCAGCCAGATCACCCTCGATCAGACTGGCGTTGTTCCAATCGACTGATTTCAATGTGCGCGACGCGACGTATTTCGGAATGCGGTTGAAATTCTTGGAAATGGGGCTAGCGTCGCCGATGGTCGGCCAGTAGGGGCCGAAGATGTCGTAGGTCTTGCGGCCGAGCAGCAGAGCGGTGGCTCGCGTGGCCTGATGGAGCGCATTCTCGCCGACTTGCTTGTTGCCGAAGGGCTGGGTCCAGCCACCGAGCTCAAATCCGCCTTCAGTATCTTCATCGTGCCGGCCTGGTGATTGCACGATGCCATCGAGCGACATGAATGCCACGACGACGATCTTTCTCATCTCACACTCCACTTCACGTTGATAGCCCATTCAGTGTATCCGGCTTCATCAAATAGTCGAAATCGTCGTGCCGGAATCGACATTGCCAGAATTCTGGTCACGAAGCCATTGAATGGCAAATTCAACAGTCGACATAATATCTCCAAGCGTCGACAGCTCAAGGAGTGGGGCGGTGATCTCGTAGCCGGATTCACGCTCGATACGCTGACGTTCGACGAGGAAGCGGGGCCATTCGGTTTG
>CAYNTE010000166.1:0-5936 GCA_964399615.1 uncultured Thermomicrobiales bacterium | reverse complement strand
TCCTGAGAGATCCTTCGACAGGCTCAGGATGACATGGGGGCGTGGTCGTCTGAATTGGGACAATGAGCGGTGCGGACGATCTTCCGGAGAGGTAACAACTATTTCTCAGGAGAGGTAGCAACTGTTTCTCCGGAGAGGTAACAACGACTGCCATCGTTCGGCCTGAGCGACCACCCCCCGTTGTCATCCTGAGCGAAGCGCAGCGGAGTCGAAGGATCTCTCACCCAGACTGATAACCAAGACCATCGTCCCCCCATGCCCACGATCTCCTGACAGATCCTTCGACAAGCTCAGGATGACGCAGGGACGCGACACTCCAATGCGAACCTGCCCTGCCCTCCCCCGAACCCCGGTTCCCGGATCCCGACATCCCCGACTCCCGACTCCCGACTCCCGACTCCCGATGCTAAAGTACCCCCAGCGGGTGGCTGAGAACGAATCGGAGGGTCATTGTGCGAGTCATCATCGTTGGGGCCGGCGTCGTTGGTTCTGGTTTAGCGTGGAGGTTGGCGCAAGTCGGCGTCGATGTCGTGCTGGTCGAGCGCGGCCTCCCCGCCAGCGGCACCACCAGCTCTACCTTCTCCTGGCACAATGCCAACTCCAAGCGCCCCGAAGACTATTTCCGCCTCAACCTCGCTGGCATGCATGCCCACCTCGATCTGCGCGATGAGCTCGGCGAAGCGCCCTGGTTCCACGAAGGCGGCAACATCGTCTGGACCGCCACCGGCGAGTGGATGGATTCCGCCGAGATCAGCGACGACCTCGAAGTTCGCGTCGCTGAGCTCCAGCAATTCGAGTACCCTGCCGAGTGGATCAGCCGCGATCAAGCGCGCGAGATGGAGCCAGCGGTCAACTTTGAAGAGGATGTCGAGCAACTCGCCTTCTTCTCGACCGAGGGCTGGATCGATGGACCGCAACTCGCCAACGCCATGGTCGAGCTCGCCAAGCAGGCCGACGCAACCGTCCGCTACGGCGCCGAAGTCACCGCGATCGAAAAGCAAGACAACCGCGTCACTGGCGTCCGCCTGGCCGATGGCGAGGTCATCGAGGCCGACATCGTCATGAATTGCGCAGGGCCCTGGGCCGATCGCATCGCCCGTATGGCCGGCCGGGACTTGCCGCTTGCTCCGACACTCGGCTTCATCACTCGCGTCAGCGGCGTGCCGGAAGGCAGTGTCAACCGCGTCCTCCATGCCCCGGATCTCAACATCCGGCCCGATTCCAATGGACTGCTCGCCCTCCACCACTACGACTCCGACGCGGGCATCACGGCTGGCGACAAGCCCCAGGACTGGGCTGTCAAGCTCCTGGAGCGCCTGAAGCAGCGTATTCCCGCAGCGAAAGACGCCCGCGTCTCACGCTGGACCACCGCCACCCGTCCGGTCCCGGTCGACGGCCGCACCAGCGCGGGACTGCTGGCCAGCATCCCTGGTTACGGCGAGATCGTCACCCACTCCGCCATCACCATGGGTGCCTTGTTGCCCAAGCTGCTGACCGCCGAGATCACCACCGGAGAACCCGATCCCCTGCTTGCCAACTTCCGGCCAGATCGCTTCGATCCATAAGCGCTTGACAAAACACCAAATTCGCCAGAGCATCGCCGAGGACCATTCGGAAGCGCACAACAGGAGGCTCCATGGAAACTGCCGACATCCCACGCATCCCGGCCGACAACCTCAAACAATTCGTCATCGACGTCTTCCAGCACTTCGGCATGCGTGAGGAAGATGCCCACGTCTCGGCCGATATCCTCGTCGAGTCCGACCTGCGAGGCATCGATTCCCATGGCGTCCCTCGCATGGCCTTCTATGTCGACCGGCTGCGTGAGGGCACCATCAACCTCGACGCCGAGCTCGAGATCGTCCGCGAAGCCCCCAGCGCACTCACCTTCGACGCCCACAACGGTTTCGGTCCACCAATGGCCAAACAAGCCATGGCCGCCTGCATCGAACGCGCCAAGGAGACCGGAGTCTGTCTCGCCACCGTCGGGCACTCCAACCACTACGGCATTGCGGGCTACTACGCCACCATGGCGCTGGAGCACCCCGGCATGGCAGGCATCTCGATGACTAACGCCACCCCGCTCCTCGTCCCAACCTTCGGCAGCGTTGCCATGCTCTCGACCGCACCCATCGCCGCCGCCTTCCCGGCTGGCGAAGAGTTGCCCTTCGTCCTTGATGGCGCGACCACTGCCGTCGCCTGGGGCAAGGTCGAGATCAAGCGCCGCGAGCACAACCAGATCCCCGCCGGTTGGGCCGTCGATGAGCTCGGCCACACGACGACTGACCCCTTCGAAGCTGTCGCCCTGCTGCCCCTCGGCGGCGAGCGCATCACCAGCGGCCAGAAAGGCTACGGCCTCTCGCTGATGGTCGAATTTCTCTGCTCGCAGCTCTCTGGTTCCCACTGGTCTCGCGATGTCGCCGGTTCGCGTGTCAACCCACCACGCCCGTCCGACACCAGCCACGCCTTCATCGCCATCAACATCGACGCCTTCCGGCCGCTCGACGAATATCAAACCAGCGCCGACGAGATGCTCGGCTCTCTGCGCTCCAGCCCACCAGCTCCAGGTCACCAGCGCGTCCTCGTGCCGGGCGATCCCGAAGCCGAGGCCTATGAAGATCGCGTCGAGCGCGGCATCCCCGTCCACCCCGAGGTTGTCGACGATTTGCGTGAGATCGGAACCCAGACCGGCGTCTCCGTGCCGTTCTGACTCCATCGCTGATTACTATAGCCACATACCAAACAGGAGCCTGCAACTGCAGGCAATACACACGATGGTCGCCGAATGGCCATCACGGAGGGAGCCTGACCATGCTTTGGTACTGTCGCTATAAGTGGACAAAGAACACCACCTTCGAACAAGTCGCCGAGCGCGTCCTTGCTTGTCATGAGAATGGCACCAACATCCCCGACAAGATCCGTGGCTGGTACGACCTGGCTGGCGGCGGCGCGGGATTCCTGCTCGTCGAGACCGATGATCCAGAGGATCTCACTCGCCTCCTGCAGCCCTATATGGACTTGATGGACGTCGACGTCCACTGCGTCATCGAAAACGACTACAACCAGACCATCGAACGCCTGCGCGAATTCGTCGGCTGACCCGAAGCTTCGGGGTCCGGTTTCCGGGCGTTGTTTCCCGGACACCGGATCCCGATATCCCCGATTCCCGAGATTGCGCTACGATAGCGGTGTAGAACTCGCCTGAACCGAGAGGACACCTCCAGCTATGGCCGTCACCCGCGATCCTGCGCTCGATGCCGCTGTTTCCACCGACGGAGCGCTCGACGATACCCTGCTTCAGCAGTTCGGTCGCGATTTCGCTGCCAACCCCGAGAGATCCATCGCTCAGAATGCCGTCACCAACACTCCCATCGACGATGTCGCGCTCAACCACAGCGTCGTCGTCGCCACCCAGCACAGCTTCTCGCATAAGCTCGATGACTGGAAGGTCACCAACCAGCAACAGAGCGGCCGCTGCTGGATGTTCGCCGGGCTCAACCTGCTGCGCGTCGGCGCGATGCAGAAGATGAACCTTCAGAATTTCGAATTCTCCCAGGCCTACACCCAGTTCTATGACAAGCTAGAGCGCGCCAACTACTTCCTCGAAGCCATCATCGAGACGGCTGGCGATGACGTTGACGACCGCACCGTTGCCCACCTCCTCGATCGCCCGCTCGACGATGGCGGCCAGTGGAATATGTTCACCGCCCTCGTCAACAAGCACGGCCTGGTGCCACAGACCCTCATGCCCGAGACCAAGTCCTCCAGCTCGACCCGCGCAATGAACCGCAACCTTGTCACCATCCTCCACCGCGCCGCTCGCGACATCCGCGCCCAGCAAGCCAGCGGCGAGAGCATCGAGAAACTGCGCCAGACCAAGGAAGACACGCTGGCCGTCATCCACCGTGCACTCTGCATCCACCTCGGCACCCCGCCGGAGGTTGTCGAATGGCAGTGGACCGACCGCGATGGCGAGTTCCACCGCGATGAGCCGATGACCCCGCAAGAGTTCGCCCAGCGCTACATCACCCTGCCGATCGACGAATTCGTCTGCCTCGTCCACGACCCCCGCAACCCCACCGGCCAGACCTACACCGTCCAGTACCTCGGCAACGTCGTCGGTGGCCCGCGCGTCACCTACCTCAACATCGACATGGATCGCATGAAGCAGATTACGCGCGACACCATCGTCGATGGTGAGCCAGTCTGGTTTGGTTGCGATGTGGGCAAGAGTATGCAGCGCAACCTTGGCATTTGGGACACCGACCTCTACACTTTCGATCAGATTTACGAGACCGACTCACAGCTCTCGAAGGCTGACCGGCTCGAATATCACCAGACCCAGATGACCCATGCCATGCTCTTCACTGGTGTCGACCTCACCGATAGCGGCGTCCGGCGCTGGCGAGTCGAGAACAGTTGGGGCACCAAGAACGGCCAGGACGGCTACTACACGATGAACGACAATTGGTTCGCCGAGCACGTCTTCGAAATCGCCGCCCGCCGGTCAGCTCTCCCAGCCGATCTCCAGGCCGCACTCGAGCTCGAACCAACCGTCCTCCCGCCGTGGGACCCGATGGGCGCGCTAGCCCGCTAGCCACCCCCCAAAACCGCATATATCCCACCCGCAAGCGAGTGCCCCTCCCATTCCCGGGGCGCTCGCTTTTTTTGCCCGGCATGGTCCAGCATCCAAAAATCTGACTATGATAGTGATCACCCACGATCAAGCCCCTCGGCTCGCCAACCAGCGGCGCGGCCGCCCGTTCGTGGAACACATCCAGAGCCGAGACCATCGCCAACTGGTCACCGAGAAAGGACTGCCACGAGTGCTAATCATCAATGAGCGAGTTGAGCCGGCAGTCCCGGCCGACCTGATGGTGCGGCTTCGTGCCATACCGCCGGCCACCATCGGGCATGTCCTTGACTTTGGCTTCATGGATATCAATCTGCGGCCCATCGGCAAGCGCAAATTCACCATCTGCGGTCCCGCATTCACCGTCAAAGCCATGGCGATCGATAGTACTGTCGTCCACAAAGCTATCGACATGGCTCAGCCCGGCGATGTCATCGTCATCGACCGCAACGGCGACACCAAACACGCCTGCTGGGGAGAGATGACATCCTGGGGTGCCAAGAACAAAGGCGTCGCCGCCACCATCGTCGATGGCCCTGCCACCGACATCATCGAGATTGAAGAGATGGAGTACCTCGTCTTCAGCCGCGGCGTCTCGCCCATCACCACCCGCTCGCTGGCAATGTCCGGTGAGATCAACACCACCATCCAGTGCGGTGGCGTCAGCGTCTCACCCGGCGACATCATCCTCGCCGACGACAACGGCATCCTCGTCATCAATCCCGATCAAGTCCAGATGCTCGTCGAACATTGCGAACCCATCGCCCAGCAAGAGCCCATCAAGCGCCAGCGTCTGCAATCCGGCGAACCCCTCTCCGCCATCTCATCCGCCAACGACAAGATCGCCGCCGCCCTCAAGGCCCAGGAGGCACAGGAGTAGCGCTCGACACGATGAAATTTTCACGGACGTGCCAACAACCGGCACGTCGGTAGTGTTCTTTCAAGCATTCCGGCTCCAGCACTTACTATTGTTTCGCGTCTTATCGCTATAAGATTATTGCTTGAAGTCGCAATTTCACGTAAGATATCTGTCAACTCAAGTTGCGTATGCATGAGATGTGAATTTCACTAGTCTGACTGAAAGAAAGTAGATGTTTGAACGAGTTAGTCGATCACATGCAGTGATCGCAATTACCTCCTGCATTTTCCTTGTCGGCGCCTGCTTCACCTATATTTCCACCGCTCAGGCCGCTGATGAAGCAGACTTACCAGCATTTCAACGTACCTGGGCTAGAACCGACCAGCCGGTCAAAGAAGGTGAAGTTTCGCGCACCTGGATGTGGGGGACAGAAGCGTTCACTGA
>CAYNTE010000165.1:0-6027 GCA_964399615.1 uncultured Thermomicrobiales bacterium | reverse complement strand
TCCCTGGACTGTGCGGGGTCGGGACATGCTCCACAAAAACAAGTGGACCCCATGTGAGGGCAAGACGATCGGCGCATCTGTCGTGCGGACACTGGTCCGCGGCGTGACGATGTCCCGGTCAGATGCATCAGAGGTCTTCGTTGGAGAAGCGGGCCATGGCCAGTTCTTGCCACGTGGTTATGGAGCACAGGACTAACGCCACTTCACTTAGCCTGGACAAGGTATCAGGCGCGAGATTGCGAGTTATGCAATCTCGCGCCTGAAGTGCTTGGGACAGGTGCTAATCCTGCGACTTGGGATCGAAGACGTCTCGCAGGCCATCGCCGACCAGGTTGAACGCCATGATCGTGATTAGGAGCGCCAGACCGGGGGCGATCGAGAACCATGGGAGATCGACCAGATAGATCGTACCTTCGCTGATCATTTGGCCCCATGTTGGCGTCGGTGGAGAGATACCAAGGCCGATAAAGCTCAGACTCGCCTCCAGCAAGATCGCTAGCGCGATGTAGAGGCTCGCAAAGACTGCGATATCGCCCATGATGTTCGGCAGGACGTGAACGCGCATCATGCGTAAATCCCGAACGCCTATTGCCTGAGCAGCCAAGACATAGTCGCTCTCTCTGGTGGCGAGCGTTGCGCCGTGTGCCATGCGTGCGAATTGCGGGACAAAGGTGAGCCCGATAGCGATGATGAGCTTGGTCATGCCGGACCCGAGGACGGCCATCACGAGCAGGCCGGTGATCAGTGCTGGAAACGCTAACATGACATCAACCAGTCGCATTAAGAATGTTTCGATATGACCACCTTTGTAGCCCGCCACCGTGCCGAGGGCTGTCCCCAGAATGCCACCCAAAGCAACGGAGAGCACGCCAACCAGCAAGGCGATTCTCAGACCGTAGATGATCCGCGAGAAGATATCCCGCCCATAGACATCTTGGCCGAAGAGGTGATCGAGACTCGGGGTTGCCAGACGGTTTTGAATATCCTGACGGATTGGATCGTGCGGCGCGATGATCGGTGCAGCGATAGCAACGATAATCAGGATCGCAATGATGACGAGGCCGACCAGTGATGTCCGATTCCGAGAGAAGGTCTGCAACATTCGCGATCTCTGCGAAACGATACGGGCGGAGTCCAGTTCTTCTCGACCTGCTGCTTCAGCAACCATTATTGATATCCAATGCGGGGATCGACGATGCCGTAGATCAAATCAGTCAGGAGATTGGCCACCACGATGAACAGGGCGTAGACGACTGCTATCGACTGGATCATCTGGTAGTCCTTCTGGAGCACTGCACCAACCATGAGCTTGCCAAGCCCCGGTCGTGCAAAGACTGTCTCGGTAAGCACGGAGCTACCCACCAAGCTGATCATGAAGACACCAACCAGCGAGACGAGCGGGATGAGTGCGACCCGCAGTGCATGCCGGATCAACACCGTACGGTTTGCGAGCCCCTTGGCGCGGGCGGTGCGGACATAGTCGTCGCCAAGAACGTTGAGCATGACGGATCTGGTCATTCGCATAATGTAGGCAGTCGCGATGAGCCCCAAGGTGATGGCTGGCAACACGAGATGGTGCAGATTGTCAACCGGATCGGACCACTCCCCGCCACCTATCGTCGGGAACATCCCAAGCTTCAGCGAGAAGACGAAGAGCAGGAGAATGCCGAGGTAGAAGGCCGGGAACGAGAGCCCGATCAACGAGAAGACTCGCCCGGCATAGTCGGCAAACGTATTTCGGCGGAGCGCGGCCAGCACGCCAAGCGGGCTACCGACGAGGAAACCAAGGATGATCGCAGTTACGGTGAGCTGGAGTGTGTAGGGGAAGACGTAGCGTATTTGTTCGCCGATGGGCTGACCAGTGATCAGCGAGTTGCCCAGATCACCTCGCACGATGTCGGCGAGGTAATTGAGGTACTGCATATACAGCGGCTCATTGAGGCCCATCTGCTCGCGCAGGGCTTCGATAGCTTGCTGGGAGGCATTCTGCCCCAGGGCAGCTGTTGCTGGGTCCCCCGGTGCAGCGCGCACGATGAGGAAGATAATCGTGAGGACGGCTAGCAATGTGGGGAAGACGAGTAGTATGCGCCGGAGTATATACCTACCCAAGATTGCTCCATTCGATGAGCGTCAGCGCTACCGACGTGTTCAGCCGGTAGCGCCGATGCGAGGTTGCTAGCCAGTAACTCTAATCACTGATCGTTGTCAGCTCCGTGATCTCTGGCCCGAGCGAGAGGCTGGAGATGAGTTCGTGGCCGTAGTCGAGCTTGTCGCTACGAGCATAGACGAGGTTGATGAAGTGAATCGGGAATGCCGCCATGTCCTCCAGAATCTTGATATTAGCCTGTCGCCAGATTTCTGCCTGCTTCTCGTCATCCGTCTCATAGCGTGCGTCAAGGATCAAGTCATCGATCTCACCATAGTGGGAGAAGTTGATAACTGGACTCGCGCCAGTACCAATGATCGAATCTGAGTGGAAACCCTGAGTGAGATAAAGATCGGCATTGGGCCGGAAGGCGACATAGATCACGATCGGACTGGCATCTTGCCGGATCAAGCTGTGATAGGTGGCGTTATCGACGACGTCCAGCTCGACCTCGACCCCGAGTTCCTGATACTCGGCCTGAAGCGCTTCGTAGTTGCGCAGGAAGATCTCCTGCTCACTTGCCACCAGCGTGAACTGCAGTGGCTCGGTGACACCGGCTTCTTCCAAGAGCTGCTTCGCCTTGTCGATATCTTGCGTGTAATCGACACCGGCTTCAGTGGCTTGTTCTTCATTCAGCCCACCGGGCATGAATTGGGAGGGTACGACAGAGTAGACCTTTTCGGCCGCGGGTGGACCACCGAAGAGCGCGATGTGGTTGTCACGGTTGACGGCATAGGCCAGTGCCTGGCGCACCTTGAGATCCTTGAGACGATCGTCGGTGACGTTGAAGGTCATCCAGGCGACTTGTCCAACACCAAAGACATCTACGGCGATGCCGTCGACGTTATTGAGACGGTCGATCCATTGCACCTCAGTCAGACCGTGGTATGAATCAAGCTCCCCACTCTGCAGTGCCAGCTCGCCAGTCGTGACGTCGGCGATGAAGCGAACTTCGACGCCAGCCAGCTTCGGCGTTCCACGATAGAAATCATCCCAAGCTTCATAGACGATGCGGTCCTGGGAGCGGTAGCTCACGAAGCGGAAGGGGCCAGTGCCAATGGGATGGGTCTTGATCTCTTCCAGGCTCATCGAATCGATGGCCTTCTTGCTCATAATGCAACCACCGGTCCAGTTGATGATCTTCGGCAGGAAGAGTGTCGATGAGAGCGGCTGTTCGAGGGTGAAGGTCACGGTGTAGTCATCGACCTTGGCAACTTCAATGCCGTCGTACTCGACTGCAAACGCCGACTGCTCAGTATCCGACGCCTTGGTGAATGAAGCGACGACGTCATCTGCGGTCAGCTCATAGGACTCGAACGATGGACCGGGGTGCCACATGACACCCTTGCGCAGAGTAAAGGTCCATACCTGCTTGCCATCGACTGTTTCCGGCTCCGGGATAGCCTCGGCGATATCTGCCTCATACTCGGTGCTGTTCCCGGGCTTGTAGCGAATGAGGCCGTTGAATACAAGGTTCTCGGCAACACGGTCGGCCACTGTCGCGCTGAAGTGCGGATCGAGCGTACCGATGTCGGCTTCCTTGATTCCGATTCTCAGCACCTTGCGGTCGCCCGCAGGGGCATTATCATCGCCCTGGGAGTCGCTGCCTTCATCTCCGGATTCCTCGGTCGCTTCCTCCGTTGTCGCGGATTCCTCAGCTGCGTCGGTCGCTTCAGTCGTCGCGGCTCCTTCGTCCGAATCGTCGTCATCATCGTCGCCACCACAGGCAGCGAGCAATGCTGATATTGCTGGGAGAGAGAGTCCGGCAGCGAGCGAGCGCACGAGCAACTGTCGCCGGTTCCAGCGAATTGCTCCCAATACGCCTTCTGAACTGTTTTGATCTTCCTGCGAATGCATGATGTTTTCTCCTTTTCATCTTCCGCACTTGTCAGTTGCGGAAGACGCATACCCCGTGAATATTGATGCTGTCATTGAGTCGTAGGCGATACCTGGCTGCTGGTCGAATATGGTGTCCGACCTTGCCCAAGGCAGCCAGTGGAACCCTGCCCTGGAAGCGAACTGCGAACATTGATTTCTCGAAGTGAATGATGTCTCAACCAGTATCGGCTGGCATCATGCTTACCTAAGGCATGGTGCCGTCTTCGCGTTCTAATAGGTGTCCTTTCGCCAGTCCTGTCGCGGCTCACTGATCATGTCTCGACATTTGAGATAGAAATCGCCGGCCAACCGGCCAAGCGGGCGGAGTGCCGGGAACTTGACACGTCCGGACGGCTCCAGCACATCGGGATCAACTTGCCAGGCGATGATTTCGCCGATGATGAGCGTGTGCGGCCCGTTTCCCACCTTGATCAGTTGATGAACCTTGCACTCCATGCTCGCCGGGGCTTCGGCGACCCTTGGGGCGCGGACGAGCTTCGATGGCGCAAGAGTCAGTCCGGCGGCTTCAAATTCAGACTCCGCGTGATCGAAGTCATTCGCAGAGATTGAGACTTGCTTGACGAGATCTTCATTGGCGACATTGACGACGAACTCCCCGGTCTCTTCAACATTGCGCAGGGTGTCCTTGGGGACGCCTTTGCGAGGTTCGACGGCAATGACGAGCATAGGTGGGACAAGAGACGCGCAGGTGAAGAAGCTATAGGGGGCGAGGTTTGGGCAGCCTTCAGCATCGACAGTCGACACCCAAGCGATCGGCCTCGGCACCACCAACCCGCTCAGCAGCCGGTAGAACATGGCTTCGTCATGCTCTTCCGCGATCAGGACACGCCTATTCGTCACTGCATTCCTCTCTCCATCATTTCGTCGCGTACGACGACCCCGAGATAATATAACCTATAAATGAGAAGGAAAGAATCTCTTAATCGTAAGTAACACAGAGTACCACTCTTATATTTGCTAAGTCTCCCGGCTTTCCCAACCAGGTGCCGGTGCAGGTCACTCGATCACAATTCATATAAGGAAGGCCGAGCAGTCGCTGCTGGACGCGGCGATGACGTGCCAGGTGCAATCAACGTCACCTTGACAGATAGGCATGGGTCGGTAGGATTACGGTGCAACGATGATGGAGTTATAGCTGGTAAGCCTGGTGGGCTAGGCCAGCCTAGTGACAGAGATATGCTCTCGTCCTCCTCACCTCTTCCCTTCGGCGTCGCCGACCGCGCCCGGCAGCTTTACAACGGCATGAGTTTTTGAGACGGCGCGATGCGGCGCACGATGATTGATCCTCAATTACGGAAAGGCCACCGCTAGATGACGAACAACCGACCGTCCACCCTCGGGGAGCTGCGTGAGAGCGGCTATAGCGTTACTCCTATTCGTGAGGAGTTGCGCCGCAATATGATCGGGAAGCTCAAGAGCAACGAATCGATCTTTACGGGCATCGTAGGTTATGACAAGACGGTGATCCCGCAGATCGAGAACGCGATCCTCTCTGGCCAGGACATCATCTTCCTCGGCGAACGTGGCCAGGCGAAGACGCGCATGGCCCGCAGTCTGACCAATCTGCTCGATGAGTGGATTCCGGTCGTTACTGGCAGTGAGATCAATGATGACCCGCTCGCACCGATCTCACTCGCGGCTCGCACACTGATCGAAGAGCAGGGCGACGACACGCCGATCGACTGGGTGCATCGGGACGACAGGCTATCCGAGAAACTGGCGACGCCTGACACGACGATCGCCGACCTGATCGGTGAGGTCGATCCGATCAAGGTGGCCGAGGGGCGCTATCTCTCGGACGAGCTGACGATTCACTACGGTCTGCTGCCACGCACCAACCGCGGGATCTTCATCATCAATGAGCTGCCAGATCTGGCCGAGCGGATTCAGGTTGGTCTGCTGAATATTATGGAAGAACGCGATGTTCAGATTCGCGGCTATCGCGTGCGACTGCCGCTCGATGTCTATCTGGTGGCCAGCGC
>CAYNTE010000164.1:0-6077 GCA_964399615.1 uncultured Thermomicrobiales bacterium | reverse complement strand
CGAAGAAGCCACTGAAGAGATGACTGGAACCGAGGCAGCCACCGGTACCGAAGAGATGGGCACCTCCGAAGGCACCGAAGAGGAGACCGGTACCGCCGGAGAGACTGAGACCGCCGAGGGCACAGCCACCGGCACCGAGGCCGAAGGGACCGAGACTGAAGAGGCAGAAGGCACCGGCACAGAGTCGGGCACCTCTGCATCCGTCGACAATCCACCTGAAGTAGCGAACGCCGACGAAGCCAGCCAGTACAGCGGCACCAAGATCGTCTACTACGGCGACCCGGTCGGTATCGCTGCCCAGATCGACGCCTCCTTGTCCTCCAAGTTCACCGAAGCAACTGGCATCGAAGTCGAGGTTGTGCCACGACCCGAAGGTTCGGACGAGACCCTCGCCACCTACCTGCGGCTTTTCCAGGCCGAATCCGGCGACATGGACGTCCTGATGATCGACGTGGTCTGGCCTGGTTCGCTCGCACCACACCTGCTCGATCTCTCCGACGCCTTCAGCGACACGATCGATCAGTACTACGAAGGCATCGTCACCAACAACACGGTCGACGGCAAGCTCGTCGGCATCCCCTGGTTCGGTGACTTCGGCATGCTCTACTACCGCACCGATATGCTCGAGAAGTACGGCTTCAGTGAACCACCCGCCACGTGGCAAGAGCTCCAGGATATGGCCACGACGATCATCGAAGGTGAATCAGCCGATAATCCAAACTTTACGGGCTTTGTCTTCCAAGGCAACGCCTATGAAGGACTCACCTGCGATGGGCTTGAGTGGCTCGCGTCGACCGGCGGCGGCACGATCGTCGATCCGGACGGCACCGTCACCTTGAACAACGATGCCGCGATCCAGACGCTCGCCATGGCGCAGGGCTGGGTCGGTACGATCTCGCCACAAGGCGTCACGACCTATCAGGAAGATGAGTCGCTCCAGACCTTCCTCGGCGGCAACTCCGCCTTCATGCGTAACTGGCCGTATGCCTACTCGATCTCGAACGGCACTGATTCCGCCATCGCAGGCAAGTTCGATGTTGCGCCGCTCCCGGCCGCCGAAGGTGAAGACCACGTCGGTACGGTTGGTGGCTGGCAGATCGCTGTCTCCAGCTACTCCAAGAACCCCGAGGCAGCCATTGAATACGCCAAGTACATCACCAGTGCCGAAGTGATCAAGTGGCGTGCGCTTGTCGGTAGTTTCGTCCCAACCATGGCATCCGTGGCTGAAGATCCCGAAGTGGCCGAAGCCATGCCATTCCTTGCCAATCTGGCCGATGTCGTGCGTGTGACTCGACCGGCAGGACCAGCTGGTGACCTCTATAATGAAGTCTCAAGCGCGTTCTTCCAGGGTGTGAACGGCATTCTGACAGGTGATTCACCTGAGGATGAAGTGCCGAATATCGCCGACAAGATCGAGGACGTCCTCGGATAGTCCTCCACCCACGGCGCGGGCCGTCGCGCCGCACCGATTGGTGTGAATACGGCGGGCAAGTGCAGACTTGCCCGCCCTTACCACACCTGTAGGGAATGGACTTGCCATGGCATCGGAAGAGGTTGCCCCCGCACAGCACGACCCCAGCGCGACATCACAACCGCGCGCTTCAAACCTGACGAGGAGCCGCACCAGGACCGCCTGGCTCCTCCTGCTACCAACTCTGCTCGTCGTCCTGGCTGTCGCCGCCTTTCCCCTCGGACAAACCATCTACCTCAGCTTCACCAATGACCGGCTCGCCGACCAGCGTGATCCCGAGTGGGTCGGGCTCGAAAATTATCGCGATCTGATCCAGGATGATGATTTCCGCGACGCTGTCATCTTGACGGTGAAATTCGCCGCGATCACGCTCGTCTTCGAATTCATCCTGGGCCTGATGATCGCTCTGGTCGTGAATTCTGAGTTCCGCGGTCGAAGCTGGATGAGGACGGCGATGCTCGTTCCCTGGGCAATACCGACTGTCGTCTCCGCTCAGATGTGGTCGTGGATGTACAACGACATCTACGGCGTCTTTAATGACCTGCTCGTCAACAGACTGGGGCTACTCGACAGAAACGTGGCCTGGATCGCCGATCCTGATATCGCCCTCTGGGCCGTCGCTGCAGTCGATATCTGGAAGACGACGCCATTCGTTGCGCTCCTGCTCCTGGCTGGTCTACAGGTCATCCCCGACGACATCTACGAAGCTGCAAGGGTCGACGGCGCAACCAAGGTTCAGCAGTTCTTCCGCATCACTCTGCCGCTGCTGATGCCCGCCATCCTGGTCACCATGATCTTCCGCACCCTCGACGCCCTGCGCGTCTTCGATGTCTTTTACGTGATGTTTGGTTCGCGGGGAGATACCGCGACGATGGCGATCCACGCCCAAGAGACGATCGTCTCCTTCCGGCGCGTTGGTGAAGGTAGCGCCGTCAGCATCGCGATCTTCCTGATTATCGGCATCTTCGTGGCAGCCTATGTCACGGCAATGAGAGTGGAGCGAACATGACTGCCAGCGCACCACCCGTCAAGACAAATAGCCGGCGAGATGGCCCGCCGACCACGCCCCAGAGCGTCATCAAGCGCATTCTCTTCTATCTGCTGCTGGTCGTGATCGCTGTCTATCTGATGTTCCCATTCTACTGGGCATTTCGCTCCTCGATCATGCCGAACAACGAGCTGTTCGTCACGCCGGTCAAGTACTTCCCCAGCAGCCCAACCCTAGAGAATTACCGGCTGGTGCTGAGCGATGAGTATTTCATTCGCGCATTGTTCAATTCGACGATCGTGGCCGGCTCTGTGACCTTGCTCTCGCTGGTCATCGGCTCGTTCGCCTCCTACGCCATCGGCCGCTTCAAGTTCCGCGGACGCACCCCAGTGCTCTACATCGTGCTCTCGATGACGATGTTCCCGCAGATCGCGGTCCTTGGCTCGCTCTATGTCCTTATCACCCAGTTCAAGCTCTTCAACTCGCTCTGGGCGTTGATCTTGACCTACCTGATATTCACGCTGCCGTTTACCGTCTGGGTGTTAACGACCTTCTTCCAGCAGATGCCACGCGAGCTGGAGGAGGCGGCCTATGTCGATGGAGCAACGCCGTTCCAGGTCTTCTACAAAGTGCTGCTTCCACTGGCCGCGCCGGGTTTGGTGACGACCGGGCTGCTGGCCTTCATCGCTGCCTGGAACGAATTTCTCTTTGCGCTCTCGTTCACCCAGACACCGAATAAATTCACCGTCACCATCGCGATCTTCAGGTTCGACCCACAAACGACCGTCGGCAGCGGTTTCCTGATCCCCTGGGGACAGATCATGGCCGCCACAATCGTGATCACGATTCCACTTATTGTATTGACACTGATCTTCCAGCGACGGATCATCGCTGGTCTGACAGCCGGCGCTGTCAAGGGATAGGGAGAAGAGGAGCTACAAACCCATGGCTAAGGTCATCTTCGACGAGGTCACCAAGCAATTCAGCCCCACGGTGATCGCCGTCAACAAGCTCAACCTCGATATTGAGGACGGCGAGTTCCTCGTGCTCGTTGGTCCTTCGGGCTGTGGCAAATCAACCGCACTGCGCTGCCTGGCAGGACTCGAGGACATCACCAGCGGCCGCATCTATATCGGCGATCGCGATGTCACCTACCTCGATCCCAAGGACCGCGACATCGCCATGGTCTTCCAAAGTTACGCGCTCTACCCGCACATGTCGGTGCGCGACAACATGGGCTTCAGCCTCAAACTCAAGCGCATGCCGAACAAGGACATCGCCGAGCGGGTCGAACGCGCTGCCGAAATCCTCGGCCTCGAAGAGCTGCTCGACCGCAAGCCGCGTGAGCTTTCCGGCGGTCAGCGTCAGCGTGTTGCGCTCGGCCGCGCCATCGTCCGCGAGCCACAGGCATTCCTGATGGATGAGCCGCTCTCGAACTTGGATGCCAAACTGCGTGTCCAGACGCGTGCTGAGATCATCGAGCTGCAAAAACGACTCGGCGTCACGACCATTTATGTCACTCACGACCAGGTCGAGGCCATGACGATGGGCGACCGGATCGCGGTCTTGAACTTTGGCATTCTGCAACAGCTAGATTCACCGAAGAACCTCTACGAGAGGCCAAAGAACCAGTTCGTGGCGACCTTCATCGGCAGCCCAGCCATGAACGTCTTCCCCGCCACAGTATTGAACGGCGATGGCCGGTCACGTCTGCACACCGAACAATTCGAACTCAAGCTCTCCAAGGAGCTTGCCGACAAACTTGCCGATCGTGCGGGCCAGCAGGTCAACTTTGGCATTCGGCCCGAGGACCTCGAAGTCGTCGAGTTCGCTGAGTTTGCTCACGAGGACAATCGCATCAAACTGAACGTCAAGTTCGCCGAGTTGCTGGGTTCCGAGACGCTGCTCCATCTCGAAGGGCCCAACGACGACCCGATCGTTGCCAAGGTCGATCCCCGTGTACAGGCCCGACCCGGCGATGTCGTCGAGTTTGCGATCGATACCAATCACCTGCATGCATTCGATCCGAAGACCGAGCAGGCCATCGAATGATCGCCGTCCAGCAATCGTCATCGCGCTAGCAGGCTGGGAAGGTAGCGACAGGTGCGTTTCCAGATGGCGCCACAGGGAACGCATCCGGAATTCCTCGATCTTCCCTGGAACGAGCCTCTTGAAGAGTGGACGAGCGAGCGGCTGATTGAAGTCACCGCCGGTATTCACCGTCATGTCGTACGCTTCGTCCGCTACGGCGGGCGGCTGTATGCGCTCAAGGAGATGCCCGATCCACTCGTGAAACATGAGTACCAACTGCTGCGGCATCTGGCCGAAGTCAATATCCCCTGCGTCGAGGTTACGGGGATCGTCACCGAGCGAGGCCGTGAGATGGACGGCATCCTCATCACCCGTCACTTGCCATTCTCGCTGCCCTATCGCGCGCTCTTCACCGGCCACGGCGTGCCAGATCTGCGCGATCGCCTACTCGACGGACTGGCAGGGTTGCTCGTCAGGCTGCATCTGGTGAATTTCTTTTGGGGAGATTGCTCGCTCTCGAACACGCTCTTCCGGCGGGATGCGGGGGCGTTGACCGCCTATCTGGTCGATAGCGAGACAGGCGAGCTGCAGCCCAGTCTCTCGGAGCCGCGGAGGCTGCACGACGTGGAGATCGCCGTCGAGAACATTGCTGGTGAGTTGTGGGATATTGCGGCTGCCGTGGGATCGATCGGATTGGACCCGATCGAAACAGCCGAGAGTCTGAGGAGTTGTTACCTGAGTCTGTGGGAAGAGGTGACGCACGAGGACATCATCACGTCTCAGGAGCGCTACCGCATCGAAGAGCGCATCCGGCGTCTCAACGATCTGGGCTTTGATGTTACGGAGTTTGAGCTGGAGAGCCTGCCGGATGGGCGGTTTCGCCTGCGCCTGGAGCCACAGGTCGTTGAGTCCGGCCATCACCGGCGCCGCCTGCAGGCGTTGACCGGCCTGGTCGTTCAGGAGAATCAGGCCCGGCGGCTACTCCATGATCTTGACCGGTTCAGTGCCAGGATCACTGAGCAGTCGGGAAACACGATCCCGACCAGCGTTATCACCCGGCGCTGGCTGGAGGAACGTTTCGAGCCGGCCGTCGCCGCCATCCCAGAAGATCTGCGCGGCCGGTTGGAGCCAGCCGAGCTCTACCACCAGATCCTCGAGCATCGCTGGTACATGGCCGAAGAAGCTGGCCACGACATCAGCTTTGCCGACGCCATCGCCAGCTTCATCAACGATGTCCTGCCGAACGCCCCAGTCGAAGAGCTGGTTATCGAGCCGGACGCGTAATCGTCTCCCGGCGAGCCAACGCTTCCGCCCCGATTCGCCGCAGCAGCACCTTGTACGACTCCGGTTGCTCGGGATGCCACTCGAAGACCGCGCGTTCGAAGTACTGCGTCGTGCGTAACACCCCGTCCTCTGACGCCTCCCGCAACTCATCGCTCAGCGGATAGCCGAAGATTGGCAGGCCGCCGCGCTCCCGCCAGTAATCCCAGAATGCACCGCCCACATAATGTCCCGTCTCAGAGAAGAAATGACCTGGCTGCACCGTGCCTGCTTTCGCGCGATAGGGCAGTACGAAGTCGTTGAGCA
>CAYNTE010000163.1:0-6168 GCA_964399615.1 uncultured Thermomicrobiales bacterium | reverse complement strand
GATCCACCCACCATATCGGTGCAACCGGTCCTGGCTCTGTCGCGCCTGCTGGCGTAAAGTCATAGGCCATGATCGTGATGAAGTCATTCAGTTCGCCGAGGCGCTCATAGTCGTACGCCCCTCCCCAGACAGATGGACGGTCGGAGACGCGTGCGATCACCGCCTGCGACACGATCAGACCTCTGGGACGGAATACGTCTGAGAGGCGCTCCATGAACGCTGACATGAGATCCTGATCTTCTGCGTTGATGGCTTCGAAGTCGATTTGAATCCCATCGTAACCACGCTCTAGCACGAGCTCCAGCAATGAATCAACGATTGCGTCTTGTTTGGCGGATTCGGCGTGGAATGTTCGGAAGTCGTCCCACCTGGCCTCATTCTGGATGATCGGGACGATCTTCTTGTTGTGAGCCTTGATGAATGCGGTGACTTCACGCTCACGCGGATCCAGCTCCTTGATTGAACCGTTTGGGGTCAGATGAAAGTAATAGGGCATCACAATGTCAAGGTTGTCGATCTGCGCTTCGAGCGCGTTCCATGATGTCTCGTCATAGTAGACATAATAGCCTGCGCGCGTAAGATAGTGAGCCTCTGCCTCTTGCCCTCCGTTCAACAGCAGGAGAGGGGTCGCGATGCCGATCAATAGAGCAATGACTCCAGCCACAGGGCCGTACTTGCGGAGCGTGGCGCTATCCAGTGAAATTCTCAACCGCTCGATCCGATCTGGTCGTAGACCGCTGATACGCTGACTGACACAGGGATTTCTTCTCCAGTCTGGTCGATCCGGGCGGTGCCCTCGAATACGACGACGGGCGTCAAGTAGTAACCAATCGAAGGGTTTCCCGCGATGGTGAAAGCGGTCGAATAGCCAGTGATGGTGGCTGTTCCGGTGAGTCCGCCCGATGTATCGAGGCCGCTGAGGTCAGCCTCCAGATAACCTTGACCGCTTTCAACGAGCGACCACAAACTCAGCGCTGACGAGAATCCGTAGTCTGACGTTTCGTAGCTATCTTGCCAGCGAATTTGGGCTTCCACGACTTCCCCTCCGAGCCCGACCGTCACTGATGCACCGGGGATTGGCGAAAGAATCGGTGCAGGGTTAGCTGGCTGGAAGAACGTCACCACGTGGCCAGCGGATTCATCGACGATCGTCACGATTCCGCCGTCGTTGTTCGATCCGACCAGACCGGAACTCTGGAGCCAGTTTAATGCGATCGACAGTGCCTCGCTTTCGCCAGGCATCGACCCTTCAGGCGTCACATACGATTGAAAGACGGTTTGGTTGGGAGTGATGTACAGCGAGCCGGTCGATCCCTCAGCGCGGAAGATGCCAGGGCCTTCCTCCACGACCTCAGCGTCGATGCCCGCCGAATCCGCGAACGCTTGTGCTTCGTCAGCTGAAAGCACTGGCCAGCCGATCTGGAATACGGTTCCGCTTGCAGGAATATCCTCGAGCGACATCGCAAGCTGATAATCGAGCGAGAGAACAGACGACGATCCCCCGCTCGGTAGTTGTGCTGGCGGTAGCTGTCCGAAATCACCGGTGGCCGGAGCTTCAGTCGGTGTGCCGGGCTCCTCGATCTCGCTGGTTGGCTCTGGTGTGTCTTGTGACTCGGTTGTTGCTGTGGGCTCAGCTTCCGTTTCGGTCACCTCAGGCTCAGTTTCATCTTCCGTCGCAACTTCCTCTTCGGTCGGCGGCGTCGTTGCGGTGGGAGATTCTGGGGTGTTCGTTGCTGGTGCTGTAGATGTAGCGGTCGGTGGTTCCTCGGAGGCGGTGACAGTTGCGGTTGAGATGAGCGAAGGTGACGTAGATGTGGCGGTTGGCTGGGCCGAAGCGGCTTCATCGCCGCCATCACCACCACGACCACGGAGCAGGACGAAACCTGCCGCGACCAGCAACGCGCCGACCAAGACAATGACAGCCACGGTCACGGCTGTTGATGAACTCCCATACGATTGATCGCGGAACTGTGGTCCGCGATCATTAGCGTTTCGCTGATTCATGGTTTGCGCCGCCGCAGCAGCACCGACTCCTTTACGCTACTTCCTGGACGCGGCGCAGTTGGATGATTTGGTCTCGAATCAGCGCTGCGCGTTCGTATTCCAACTGCTGGGCGGCCTGCTGCATCTGACGTTCGAGATCCTTGATTAGTCGCGCAAGTTCATCTGGCGGGATCTCAGTTATGACGCCATCTGGCGAAGACGAATCGTACCCTGCGCCATCCTCTGCGGCAGCCTTCACCCGGTCGGTCAGATCGCGAATTTCCTTGACGATCGACATCGGCGTAATGCCATGCTCGGCGTTGTATTGCAGCTGGATCTCGCGACGTCGATACGTTTCATCGATTGCCGATTGCATAGAGTTTGTGATGCGATCGGCGTACATGATGACATATCCCTCGACATGCCGCGCCGCGCGTCCGGCTGTCTGAATCAGCGCCGAGCTAGACCGTAGATAGCCTTCCTTGTCCGCATCCAATATCGCCACCAGCGTCACCTCCGGGAGATCAAGGCCCTCTCGAAGGAGGTTAATCCCAACCACTACGTCATAGACACCCAAGCGAAGGTCTCGAAGGATCTCAATGCGCTCAAGCGTCTCGATCTCGGAGTGGAGATAGTGTGTCCGGATTCCCATTTCTTTGAGGAAATCCGACAGATCTTCGGCCATCTTTTTGGTCAATGTCGTGACCAGTGCACGCTCGCCGCGGGCGACGCGCTGATTGATCTCATGCAGGAGATCATCAATCTGCCCCTTGGTAGGACGGACAGAAATCTCGGGGTCAACCAACCCTGTTGGGCGGATAACCTGCTCAACGATCTGTTCAGAATGTTCCATCTCATATGGCCCAGGCGTTGCCGAGACGTAGATGACCTGATTGATCTGATTCTGGAATTCATCGAAGGTGAGCGGTCGATTGTCCCGCGCGGACGGCAGACGGAAGCCATGTTCAATCAGCACGTCTTTGCGAGCTCGATCGCCGTGATACATGCCGCGTACCTGTGGCAGCGACATATGTGACTCGTCGACGAAGATCAGCCAGTCCGATGGGAAGTAGTCGAGCAACGTCCACGGCTGCTGGCCTGGGTAGCGGCGTCCGAGATGTCGCGAATAATTCTCGACGCCGGCGCAGAAGCCCGTTTCCTGCAGCATCTCGATATCGTAGCGAGTACGCTGCTTCAATCTAGCAGCTTCGAGTACCTTGCCCTCGGCTTCCAGCTCGGCCAGTCGCTCTTCCAGCTCGTCCTCGATATCGTTGAGCGCGTAGGCGAGCTTCTCAGCCGTCGTCACAAAGTGTCGGGCAGGGTAGATGAAGAGTTCGTCGCGCTCAGCCAGGATTTCCCCAGTCAATGGGTCCACTTCTACGAGCCGGTCGATTTCGTCACCAAAGAACTCGACTCGCACAGCGAAGTCTTCATACGCAGGGTAGACCTCTAATGTATCGCCTCGTACTCTGAACGTGCCGCGCACGAGATTCATATCGTTGCGGTCGTACTGGATGTCGATGAGGTGACGGAGCACTCGATCGCGACGAACATTCAGCCCCGGCTTCAGCGTGATCATGCGCTCGTCATAATCCGACGGAGAACCCAGACCATAGATCGCTGAGACTGACGCGACGATCACGACATCTCGACGGGTGCGTAGAGCACGAGTGGCCGCGTGACGCAGCTTGTCAATCTCGTCATTGATCTGGGCATCTTTCTCAATGAAGGTATCCGTGCGAGGGATGTACGCCTCGGGCTGGTAATAGTCGTAGTAGGAGACGAAATATTCGACGGCATTATTGGGAAAGAACTCTTTGAGCTCGCTGTACAACTGGGCAGCGAGCGTCTTGTTATGCGCGAGAATCAGCGTCGGACGCTGGACGCGCTCGATGACGTTCGCCATGGTGAAGGTCTTCCCGGAACCCGTCACGCCAAGCAGCGTCTGATGCTTGAAGCCGGTGTCAAGTCCACGCTGGAGCTGCTCGATTGCCTTCGGTTGATCACCAGTTGGTTTGATATCGGACACGATGCGAAATTGATCTGACATTGGCGCTGGCTCCCGGTGAATGAAAGTGCCGGTCCGGGCCGGCGGGCCGACTCTAATTATACCGACCGCAAGCCAGGTTGTCCGTTCATTGCGAACGCATGTTCACCGTCTGTGATCGACGTGGCCAGCGGCTCCTACCGGTTCCATCTGCCTGGTAGGAATCGCTTCCAATCACGCGAACGTTTCGGCCCAGGTCGAGGCGCAAGCGTGATGTCTTTACCTCGCCAGCGCTTGGTCTCCGGCGGCTTTGCTCCCGGCCCAGTGCTGCGTGGCCCTCGCACGAAGAACAGCGCCAGGAACGAGACGATCGCGCCGAGAACAAGGATCAACGACAGCGTCTCGGAATATTGCCGGACCAGTACGGCGCTAATGGCCGAAGCCAGACAGATTAACAGTAGTCGAAACGGTGTGAATGTGAAGCTGAGACTCGGTCGCTTGCCCAAGAGATCACGAGCACGGTCACCCACGCTACGCTTCGGGCGGCGGAATTCGACGACGTTGCCGCTCCGGCGTTCGGAAGGTCGCTCTTCAAATTCCTCGAGGATGTCGAGGATCTCTTGCTCGACGCGAGAATACTTCTTGTCGTTTGAGTCAGACACGTCAATCACCATGTCCGTGGAATGTGATTCGAGAATCACCGTGGTCCAAGTGTACGACAGCAATGGATGTCAGTCTGCCGGTGCGTTTGGCGGCGTCTGCTAGAATTATCGGTCTGCCCCAGAAACTCGGGCTGATTGACGACGAGTACGCATGCGAATCGAGGAAGTCTGGTGTCAGTTCGTTTCACCGTCACATCCGAAGAGGGCGCAATCAGCTTCGTTGCTCCCGCCTACGCAATCAAAATGTTTGTTGCAGCCTGCGCACGTGACCCCGAGTCCATCGCACAATTCCTGGAATTTTCACGTCGCTACGATCAGGCACTCGTCAACGAGATTAAGCGAGGTCTGGATGCGTTCAACGAGCACAACCTTCCGGATAACACCGCGCACATTGAAGCGCTGATCGAATCGACGCCAAATGAGGATTTGCCACCGTTTCGCATCTACAACGAAAAAACGCGGCTGGCTTCATCGCAATCAGGCGTAGTCGGCATGATTATCTTCAATCTCAACGCACGGAGAATCGTGCAGGTCCAAAATAGCTACGCTGAGATTCAGCGTTCGGATCGAGGCAGATTGCGAGACTCTGGCGAACCACTGCAGCGCTTGTATCACTACACGCTGCCCGACGAGTGGGCAATTGTGCCGTAGCGATTCTTCTGCGATCGGGGTAAGCGAGTCCTGTGCCCAGTTTGGCAGCCTACGCTGCAGACGGTAACATTCAGCCGTCAGGGACACATACGTTCGCCCCTTCACGCGGCGATTTGCTAGGCACGACGAGCTATGACGATTTCGACCAACGGTCACAATGGTCACGTAGACATCACTCAGGAACCGGTACTTGTGCTGAATCAAAACTACGAACCGCTGAACGTCTGTACGCTCAAGCGAGCCGTGGTGCTGGTCTTCAGTGACAAGGCTGAGATCCTCGATGCATACGATGCTCAGGTGCACTCAACGTCGAACAGCTACGATGCTCCGTCGGTTATCCGTCTGTTCAGGATGATCCTCAAACCACGTGCCCGAGTAAAGCTCTCCCGACGCGAGGTCTTCGAGCGGGACCACCACACCTGCCAATATTGCGGCAAGCGTGGCGGTGATCTGACGATCGATCACATCATCCCGCGGTCGCGTGGAGGCAAGCACGTCTGGGAGAATGTTGTGACCGCTTGCCGGACCTGCAATCACCGCAAGGGGGGTAGGACGGCGCAAGAGGCACACATGCAACTGTTGAGCGTCCCACACGAACCCTCGGCTGGCCGGTATTACTCAATTGAGCGGCGCATCTCCAATGGTCAGCTCGATCACTGGCTCCCGTTCCTGCCTGGTATCGAACTTGCGTCAGCTGATCCCGTTAGCAGTACCAACGACTGAACGATCCGGCGAATTGACCGGTCGTTCAGTCGTCCACGCCCTCACATTCAGGGCGTTTTTTGATGCCCTGACACGATACGCTCGATTATTGCTATGAAGGGAATGACCAATGTTGGATCTTCAGCTGATTCGAGAGAAGCCCGACTTTGTTAAGGCTCAGAT
>CAYNTE010000162.1:0-6252 GCA_964399615.1 uncultured Thermomicrobiales bacterium | reverse complement strand
GGTTGTCGCCGACGAGTGTGCCGCCATCGCAGTCGTAGGTGTAGGTCAGCGGATCATCTGGGACATCCTCTGCGAGCGCGTTGATGGTGACAAGCTCGCCGGTCATCACGGTCGTTGGTGTGGCAGAGAAGGTGGTGAGGTCGGGATTGACGTTGAGGACGTCGATGGTGGGGTTGGCCGTGCCGACGAGCGTGCCGTCGGAGGCGGTGATGGCCAGGGTATAGCTGCCGTTGTCGGGGTAGACGCAGGTGGTCGCGGTTGATGCCACGGGCACGACGGCATCGTCGTTGGCGTCGCAGTCGATGGAGTAGGTGAGTGAGTCGTTATTGCCATCGCTGGCGGTGAACGGGACATTTATTGGCTGTCCCTCGTTGCGAGGCTCGGAGATGTTGACGAGGTCGATGACGGGCCGTGCGAAGGAGGTCTCAAACGCACCGACATCGCAGACGGTGCCCTGTGGACGAGCGGTGCCGATCTGGTCAGGTGTCGGGCAGGTGGCAAGGCCGGCTTCGACGGCGGGACTGCCGGGTTCGAGCGGGAAGTAGGCAGGCTCGAAACCTTCTATTATCGGGGGTGGTGCGGTGGTGATTTTTGTTAATGGACCGAGGCCGAGGTCGGCGATGCCTTGCTGTGACCCGGCGCCATCCAATCCGCAACTTGTGTCATTTGCGAGGGTATAGCTGTCGGTGAGGGCACCACCGGCGTTGAATTGGCAGTGATCGCCTACGCCGCCGAGGATGACACCCTCGAGGGTAAGAAAGGCTCCAACCTGATGCTCAGGGTTGCTGAAGCCGATAGAGATTGCGGGCGACGTATCTGATGGCTGGACGATGGTCGACCAGTCTATCGTTGACGGATCTTCGGGATTAGGTGTCTGCCTAGTGACCAAGATGGTGGACGCGGAATCAGCGGCCGTATTCTCATAGAAGGTGGACGTGTGAATAGTTGTCTTTCCGCGAGTATTAATCGCGCCACCGGTTGATGTTGCATCGTTGTGACTAAAGATACTCCGGCTGACACTGAGTGTGCTTTGCAGTCCAAAGATCCCACCTCCACCAACAGCATAATTGGTTGTGAATAGGCTGTTCGTGATCGTCGCGCTGGCGAATGAAAGGTGTATCGCACCTCCAGCCAAGGCCGCCCCATTCACGAGAAAACTGCTCTGATCCACAGTAACCGTAGACGAAGCATCGGCATAGATTGCCCCGCCGCTCCCTGCGCTGTTGTTGTAGAGACTGCTTTGACCGATCTGGAGGGTCGAACCGTCCGAGCTATAGACCGCTCCACCCCAGGCCTGCGCCAGATTGTATGCGAGGGTGGACTGAGTGATTTTGAGGGTACCGCCGGTCGACCAAATCGCACCGCCGAAACCGCCGAAGCCTGCAACAGCATTCTGAGTGAACGTACTCATGCTGATCGTACGTTCTCCGGAGCCTGGTCCGCCTGTACTGGCAATTGCACCACCGTATAAGAGTGATTGGTTCATAGTAAAAGTAGAATTTGTGATTGAGAAGGGAGTGTTGGAACTAATGGCACCCCCACTGTCGATAGCAGTGTTCTCAGAAAAGTAGCTGCTGTCGATTGAAAGCCTGGAGGAGTTCCTGATCGCACCGCCCCCATCGGCTAGGTTGTCGGAGAACGTGCAATCAATGACCGAGAGCCTGCCGCGATTATAGATAGCACCGCCGTCTTCGCCCTCAACAACACTTTCATCCTCCCGAGCCCATCCGTTCTGTAGCTTGAGATGTTTGAGCGTGAGGGTGGCGCCAGGTTCGATGAAGAATATGCGCCTTTCTTGCTTACCATCGAAGTAGACGTATGCTTCGTCGCTCGTGCCGTCGGAGCCGTTGGAGCCATCGATGGTCAAGGTCATGGGGGCGGGGATAATGATTGTTTCTGTGAAGATGAATAGCGCGGCATCCGGGCAATCGAAGGCGATGGTGTCGCCGGATGCGGCGTCGGCGATGGCGTTTTGGAGACCGGTGAAGTTGCAGTTGTAGTCTGCTGAACCGAGCGTGACGGTAATCGTCTGTGCCAATACCGGTTGGGGTGATAATGCGCTGAATGTGCCCGCCAACATTACGAGTGCCGTCAGCAGCACGATTCGCAGCCTCATCACGCCCCACTTTCTCTATTGTCACGACTTCTGCATATCTACTCTAGTGAGCTTCACTATTGATGTCAAATGCAAAATTGCATTAAGAGTCGGCCGGTGGTGGCGTGGCGTGCTATACTGACGCTTGCCATAATGGCAGATTATGGCGTTGGCTGTGACGGAAATGAGTAGGCGGCGGTCTGAGACCGTCAGCGAGCCCGGGGTGGTGAGAGCCGGGCAGGAAGCGCGCCGCTGAAGATCGTTCCCGAGCCGCCACCCGAACAGGATTAGATCCCCAGTAGGCGTGGCCGGGTTCGCCGCCCGTTATCCGAGGCGCTGGCATCGCTCCACGGTTCGGGGCCGTGCTGGATAGAGTGGCTCGCCGAGCAGGTGGGCAAATGGGGTGGTACCGCGGGAGTAATCTCGTCCTCGATTCGGGGACGAGTTTTTTGTTGTCTGAACAATGCAGTAGATGTTGGGCACCGAAAGTGGAGGCGATGATGACGACGACTGAATCGCGCAGGACATTCCGCCACGTCGACACGCGGGTGGATTTTCCGGCGATGGAGCGTGAGCGGCTGCGCTGGTGGTATGCCACCGGCGTGGTTGAGGACTATCTGACACGCAATGACGATTCGAGCGAGCGCTGGTCGTTTCTGGATGGGCCGATCACGGCGAACAACCCGATGGGCGTCCATCACGCCTGGGGTCGTACCTATAAGGATCTCTTCCAGCGCTATCACACGATGCTCGGCAAGAAACAGCGCTATCAGAACGGCTTCGATTGCCAGGGGCTCTGGGTCGAGGTTGAGGTCGAGCGTGAGCTGGGTTTCACCTCGAAGCGCGACATCGAAGAGTACGGCATCGCGGACTTTGTCGAGAAGTGCAAGGAGCGCGTTCGCAAGTACGCCCTGGTCCAGACCGAGCAGACCAAGCGTCTGGGCAACTTCATGGACTGGGACAACTCCTACTATACGATGTCGGACACGAACAACTACACGATCTGGTCCTTTCTGAAGCAGTGCAACGAGCGTGGGCTGATCTACAAGGGCGAGGACTCGATGCCCTGGTGTCCGCGCTGTGGCACGGGGCTTTCCGAAATGGAGCTGAGCGAGGGCTACACGGACCGGACGCACCGCTCGATCTATGCCCGGCTGCCGCTCGATGATGAGAATGCCTCTCTGCTGATCTGGACGACGACGCCGTGGACGCTGCCCGCTAATGTCGCGGCGGCGGTGCATCCTGAATTGACCTATGCGCTGGTCGAGCAGCATGGGGAGCGCTTCTATCTGGCCGAGCAGGCGATTAGCCACGCCTTGCGCGGAGATTATGAGTTGATCGAGAAGGTGACCGGCGCCGATCTGGTTGGTAAGACCTATCGCGGACTCTTCGATGAGTTGCCAGCCAACGAGGACGTGCGCCACAAGGTGATCCCCTGGGACGATGTCGACGCCGAGGAAGGTTCGGGAATCGTTCACATCGCGCCGGGTTGTGGTCATGAGGACTACGAGCTTTCGAAGGTAAATGATCTGCAGATCGTGCACCCGATCGACGAGCTGGGCGTCTACTACGACGGCTTCGGCTTCCTGAGCGGGATGTATGCCCACGACGTGGCGGGGCCGGTGATCGAGAGCCTGAACGAGAAGCACCTGCTGCACTACGACCACGACTACACCCACCGCTACGCGACCTGCTGGCGCTGCAAGACGGATATCGTCTATCGCGTCGTCGACGAGTGGTATATCGCGATGGACCCATTGCGAGAGCGCCTGCAAGAGATCGCCCGCGATGTGCGCTGGATTCCGGAGTTCGGTCTCGACCGCGAGCTGGACTGGCTGCGCAACATGGACGACTGGATGATCTCGAAGAAGCGCTACTGGGGTCTGGCGCTGCCGATCTACGAATGCAAAGCGTGCGGGACGTTCGAGGTGATTGGCTCGAAGGAGGAGCTGCAGGAGCGCGCGATCTCCGGCTGGGATGCGTTCGACGGCCACAGCCCGCACCGGCCTTGGGTCGATGAAGTCAAGATCGCCTGCTCCGGTTGCGGCGAGCCAGTCTCGCGGATCACCGATGTCGGCAATCCGTGGCTGGATGCCGGTATCGTGCCCTTCAGCACGATGTACTACACCGAGGATCGCGAGAAGTGGCGCGAGTGGTTCCCGGCGGACTTCATCACCGAGTCGTTCCCGGGGCAATTCCGCAACTGGTTCTATTCGATGCTGGCGCAGAGCGTAGTGCTGGCGGACGAGGCGCCTTACAGAACCGTGCTCGGCTTTGCACTGCTGCGTGATGAGCATGGCCGCGAGATGCACAAGAGTGCCGGCAACTCGATTCCCTACGACGAGGCGGCGGACCGGATGGGGTCGGATGTCATGCGCTGGCTCTACTGCCGGCACAACCCGACCGTGAATCTGAATTTCGGCTACGGCATGGGCGACGAGGTGCGGCGGCAGTTCGTGCTGCCACTCTGGAACTCCTTCGCCTTCTTCACCAACTACGCCTCGCTCGATGGCTTTAGTCCGCTCGAAGCTGAGTACGATGTGCCGCTGGCGGAGCGGACGATGCTGGACCGCTGGATCATCTCGCGCCTGCAAGGTGTGATCGATGAGGTGCGGGCCGGGCTGGAGGATTACGACCCGGTGCGCGCGGTGCGGGCACTGGAGACCTACGTCAGCGATGAGCTGTCGAACTGGTACATCCGCCGCAACCGCCGTCGCTTCTGGAAGACCGAGGCGGACCGCGACAAGACCGCTGCCTATCTGACGCTCTACGAAGCGTTGACGACTCTGGCGCGCCTGCTGGCGCCATTCCTGCCGTTCACCACCGAGGAGATCTATCAGCATCTGGTGGTCGAGATCGATCCTGCCGCGCCGCGTTCGGTGCACCTGACCGACTACCCGACCAGCGACCCAGCCAAAGTTGACACGGATCTGAACCAAGCGATGGCGGCATTGCTGCGTGTGACCAATTTGGGCCGCGCGGCGCGTAACAAGGCCAGCGTCAAGGTGCGTCAGCCGCTGCCGGCGCTGAATGTCTGGGCGCGAGACCGGCGTGTACTCGCGGCCGTCGATGAGCTGCAAGCGCAACTACTAGACGAGCTGAACGTCAAGGAGCTGCGCGAGATCGAGAGCCCGGAGGAGTACGCCGAGTACCACGTCAAACCGAACTTCGCGCTGCTGGGTCCGCGCTTCGGCAAGCAGATGAACGCCGTGCGCGGGCAGATCCAGTCGCTCGATGCCGCGGCCGTGGCGCGAGCTTTCCGGGCCGGCGAGACGGTGACGCTGGAGGTTGATGGCGAGGCACATGAGTTCACCAGTGACGAGATCCTGGTCGATGTTCAGGAGCGTGAGGGCTTCAACGTGGCCGAGGATGGCGATGTGCTGGTGGCGCTCGATGTCACGTTGACGCCGGAGCTGGTCGACGAGGGCCTGGCACGCGACTTCGTACGTGGCGTGCAGGATGCGCGCAAGAGTGCGGGCCTGAAGATCGAGGACACGATCCGGCTGGTCTACGCCGCGACGGGCGAATGGGCCGAAGCGATTGAGGCGCACGCGGCCTACATTGCGGGCGAGACGCTTGCGACCGAGATCGTAGCTGGCGACCCGACGGGTGAAGCGTTCAGCGACGACATCAAGGTCGGCGACATCGGCGTGACGATTGGTTTGAGCCGGGTCGGGAGTCTACTGGACGAGCGGTAGGCTCTGTTATAGGACGTGAAAGCCCCTCGACCCTTCGCCTCCTGGCGTTTCATAGGTCGAGGGGCTTTTCATGTTTCGGTTGGAGATCAGGTGCAGATTCGAGTGATCTACGATCTCCCGAGAGATCCTTCGACTTCGCTGCGCTTCGCTCAGGATGACAACGGGGGTGGTCATCCAAATACAGACGATGGCAGGCGGTGTCAGATTTCCGGAATGACTGCCCGCACCGCTCATCGACCCTGTGGCACGACCACTCCCACCTGTCATCCTGAGCCTGTCGAAGGATCTCTCCGGAAGATCGTCGGCCACGCTCATCGTTCCCATTGAGACGACCACGCCCCTCTGTCATCCTGAGCCTGTCGAAGGACCTCTCAGGGGATCGTCGGTATGGAGGGACGTTGGTCTTGGTTGCCAATTTCCCTGAGAGATCCTTCGACTTCGCTGCGCTTCGCTCAGGAT
>CAYNTE010000161.1:0-6258 GCA_964399615.1 uncultured Thermomicrobiales bacterium | reverse complement strand
AGACCGTGCTGCCATCGGCGCGTAATCGACTGGCCCGTGTCGCGACTAGTGCGCTGGCGGCAACCACGTGATCTGCCTGCCGAAGCAGTCGAGACTCTTGCCAGTTGAAGAGGCGCTGCATTGGCACTGGATAGTCTCCAGCGTCATTCCAGCCGCCGTCGCCCTCCCAGTCGTCAGCATCGACGACGATTCTGGGCCGCTGACGCGCGTGGAGCAGTCGTTCCGCTGCCAGTCCGCCGAACCCTCTTGGTTTGATGACGTGCACTGCCTGTGGCTGGAGCTGGGAGAGCATCCGAAGCTGCTCTCCAACTGCGAGGGGAGTCCGGAGAGGGCTGATGGCCTGCGTGTTTATGATCGGGATGCCGGCAACGATATCGATCTGACCAGCGCTGCCCGGTTCGTCCCACGGCGTGGTGACGATCACGACGCGAAACCCGTAGTCCTGGAGAATGCGCGCGAACGGAAGTGCGCGAGACTGGATGGTGCCAGCCCGCCAGGCGGCGAAGGTGCCGAGCATTACGATGTCTGCTGGTGCGTGCGTCGATATCATGCACAGCATGGTACGAAATCAGGATCGAGCCGCGCATGGACTCGATCCTGAAAAATGTTCTGGATAATGATGTCGCGTTACGAAGTAGCCGGTCGAATCACCGTGACGAGCTTGCCCTGGATCTGGACATTATCGGGAGTGGTGTAAATCGGCTCCATGGTGGCATTAGCGGGCTGAAGTCGAACCTGGTGTCCCTCGTTGTAGAACTTCTTGAGGGTTGTTTCGCCTTCGTCGATCAGCCAGATGGCGACGGTGTCACCATTCTCGGCCGTCTCCTGATGCTTCAAGATCACAATGTCGCCGTCGTTAACGAGTGCGTCAATCATCGAGTGACCCTTGACGCGCAGCCCGAAGAGCCCATCGCGAGCGCCACCGAGCATATCGACACCCATCTCGACCGCGTCACCATACTCAGCGGTAGCGATATCGCCGGGCACGGGAATCGGCTGACCAGCGGCAATCTGACCCACCAGCGGAATCTTCACGACGTTGGTCGGTGTCTCATCGCGGTTCGTCAACTCGATGCCGCGCGAGATATTGCGGTTCCGCCGAATCTCGTTGCGCTGCTCAAGCACGTTCAGGTTGTAATCCACGACACTTGTGGACGAGATCTTCAATCCGTCCTGGATCTCTCGAATGGTCGGTGGGAAGCGGTGTTCGTCGTAGAACGTCTCAATAAACTCTAAAATGTTCTGCTGCCGACGCGTTAGCTGCTTCATGTGCGGTGTTCCTTTCGCCGCAGGCCATGGGAGACCCCTGTTCGGAGCGTTCAAGCAGTTGGCCCTCCATCCGAGTATATGTCGAACATCTGTTCGTGTCAAATTTTTCTGATTGCTGACCGGTGTTTCAAGAGCGGGCCGTCGCACAAGTGCGGTTTAATTTGCGATGGATGGGCAGCGCTAACCTGCACGGAAGTTGACGTAATCATCGAGGCTGCACGTCTCTAGAGATTGAACTTCAGTGGGAATATTGGAAACGCTCGAATTCAATGTGGTGCGCCAGCGAGTCGCCGACCGCTGCCAGTTCGCTCTGGCTGTCGACCGCGCGCTCGAGATGGGTCCTTCATCCGACCACCGCCATGTTGAATATTTGCTCGATGTGACGGCTGAAGCGATTGAGTTGCTGGAATTGCAACCTGGGTTCACCATCGGCGGCGCGCGAGACATACGAGATCCATTAGAGCGCGCAAAGATCGGTGGAGTTCTTGGTCCAGCCGAGCTGCTCCTCATTCTGGACACGCTTGATGCTTGCCAGCGCGTGCGGCGCTTGCTCAACACGCTCGAATCACCGGCTCAGCAGTTCCCGCTTCTGATGGAGTTCGTGAGCTGGATCACCGAGCACCCGTCGCTGGCAACCAACCTTCGCCAGGCCATCAGCGAAAGTGGCGAGATTCTGGACTCCGCGAGCGATGAGCTTCGTCGGATCCGGAACCAGCTACGCACCGCGCAATCACGCGCTGCCGAGCGCATTCGTCGCTACGTTTCAGATAGCCAGTACGCACAGGCACTCCAGGAGTTGTTGGTCACAACCCGCGATGGGCGCTACGTCGTGCCGGTGCGAGCTGACCGCCGAAGTCAATTGCCGGGCATGGTGCACGACACATCCGCCAGTGGCCAGACACTCTACGTCGAACCGACCGAGATGGTCGAGATCAACAACAGAGTGCGTGAGCTGCAGGCGGCGGAGCAGCACGAGATCGAACGCATCCTGGCATGGCTGAGTGATCAGGTGGCCGATGCTGCTGAAGACCTCCTGCTCTCATTGGATGCGCTGAGTGCGATAGATCTCGCAATTGCAAAGGCGAGATACGCGCGCGATGTGCAAGCTACACGGCCCACCACCCTCGTGCTGGAGCCTGGATCGCGGGCGCGTGTTGATCTCAAGCAGGCTCGACATCCGCTCATCTCAGCGTCCGACGTCGTGCCGGTTGACGTCTGGTTGGGCGATGAATTCAGGATACTCGTCATGACCGGGCCGAACACCGGCGGCAAAACCGTCGCGTTGAAGACAGTGGGGCTGTGTGCTCTGATGGCACAGTCCGGGTTGTTTGTGCCTGCGGATGAGGGCAGTGTCTTGCCGGTATTTGATGGGATCTTTGCCGATATCGGCGATGAGCAGAGCATCGAGCAGTCGCTATCAACCTTCTCGTCGCATATGGTGCGCGTGATCGCGATGCTAGAGCGTGTCGATGCCAAGAGTCTGGTGCTGCTTGATGAATTGGGCGCGGGAACCGATCCAGAAGAGGGCGCGGCGCTTGCGCGGGCCATCATCGAGCGATTGCTGGAGTCGCAGTGTTTGGCAATAGCAACGACACACTACTCCGAACTAAAGTCTTACGCCTACGTCACGGAAGGCGTCGAGAACGCGAGCGTCGAGTTCAACGTCGAGACACTCTCCCCAACGTACCGGCTATCGATCGGGATACCTGGTCGCTCGAATGCCCTGGCAATCGCTCGCCGTCTCGGGATGCCGGACGAGATCATCGCTCGTGCTCAGGAACACATTGACCCTGATCTTGAGCATGCGGATGTCCTGCTGGCGGAGATCAAAGAGCGCCATATCGAGGCGCAGCGCCGTCTTGCAGAGGCAGAAGAGCATGAGCGGCGTGCGGCCGAAGCCCTGCATGAGGCAGAGGAACGACGGGCCGGAGCTGAGCGTGAAGCCCTAGCTGAAGTAGAGCGCGAGCTTGCCGAGGCACGCGATCGCATCCGTTCGGTTCGCAGCATTCCAGAGCGAGTTCAGGCAAGCGAGGTTGCCGAAACGCGGCAGTCGGCACGACGTGAGCTCGACGAAGCGGCGCACCGGGTCAGGCGGGTCGCTCGTCAGCGCGTCACTCCGCAGCAAGCACCCCGACCACTGACAGTCGGCGATACGGTGGAGCTTCTGGCACTTGGTGGTGAAGGTGAGATCGTCGGGTTCTCCGAGGATGGGCTTGAAGCTGACATCCAGATGGGGGCGTTCAAGATCCGGCAACCGGTTCGTGATCTCAAGCGTTTGAAGGGCGCCAAGTCCCAGCCCAGCGCCCCGCGACCACGGCCGCCTGCACCCCGCCGGCAAGTTGATATGGAGCTTCATCTCCGGGGTCAGCGAGCCGCCGGGATTGAACCGATCGTTGACGAGTACCTCAACGATGCCTACCTGGCCAATCTGCCCTTTGTGCGCATCGTGCATGGCAAAGGTACAGGAGCGCTTCGGGAAGCCGTGCAGCAGGTGCTTCGCCGGCACCCGCTGGTGACATCGATGGAGACGCCGCCGGAACGAGAGGGTGGCGATGGCGTGACGATCGCCTATCTGAAGGAAGCGTAATGGCGAAGCAGCGTCCTGGTGATCTGGTTCGTATTGCAACCGCGCCGAATGAGACGTTCGGGCTCATGTGGCAGGAGATCCTTCGCGACGAAGGCATTGAGTCGATGTTGCGGAGCGGTGGTACCGGATACGCATACACGCCGAATATCCTGAACGAGCAGTATCTCTATGTCCTTGCCGAGGATGCAGAATTCGCGCTGGAGATCCTGGATGCCTATACCGCTGACGGTGACGAAGATGACGACGTCACCGCGATCTGAGCTTTGATCTCATCGAGTTCCGCCAATATCACCGAGATTGCTTCCCAGCGATCAATCTGAATCTCCGAGAGACGCATTCGCACCAGATTGGGCGTGATGCGGATACCCGGGCCGAGTTTGCGCCGCAGGTCTGTTTGATTGAGTCTGCCGCCGACGACAGGACGGATGAACAGCTCGCCATCTCGCTCGATGATCGAGGTAATGCCGAGTTCGCTGGCGTGGTGACGGAGCCGGACGAGATCGAATATGGCTTCGACCTCGGGAGGGATCTCACCGAACCGGTCAGTGAGCTCCCGGCGCGCATCACCAAGCTCTGCCGGTGTGCGCGCGCTCGAGATGCGATGGTAGATCGACAGGCGCAGGTTCTCATCGTCGATGTATTCAGGTGGGATACGCGAATCGACCGCGATGTCGATGTTGACTTCCTCCGGCTCGATGATCGGCCGGCCGCTGCGGATCTCCTCGATCGCGTGCGAGAGCATGCGCGTGTACAGATCGAGACCGACAGACGCGATGTGGCCAGATTGCTCTGCGCCAAGAACGTTGCCAGCTCCGCGGATTTCCATATCTCGCATTGCAATCTGGAAGCCAGCACCGAGTTCAGTGGCTTCCTGGATTGCCGCCAGCCGCTGCCGCGCCTCACTGGATAGTGGCGTTCGCGGTGGATAGAGCAGGTAGGCGTAGGCGCGTGTACTGGACCGGCCGACCCGCCCTCTGAGCTGATAGAGCTGGGTAAGGCCCAGCGTATGGGCGTTGTCGATGATGATGGTGTTGACGTTGGGGATATCCACGCCTGACTCGATGATCGTGGTGCAGACGAGGATATCGAACTCTTGGCGCATGAATGCCAAGATGACCTGCTCAAGCTCACGCTCGTCCATTTGCCCGTGTCCCACAGCGATCGAAGCCTCGGGCACGAGCTCTTCCAGCCAGGCACGGACCCGATGGATGCTCTGAACGCGATTATGGACGACATACACCTGTCCACCCCGTTGCATCTCTCGCAAGATCGCTTCGCGCACGACCGTGTCATCGGACGGTGTCACAAACGTGCGAATGGGTACGCGCTCCTGTGGCGGAGTCGTGATGAGCGAGAGATCGCGAAGCCCGGTGAGCGCCATGTGGAGGGTGCGAGGGATCGGCGTGGCCGTCATCGTCAGCACGTCGATCTCCGCCCGCTGCTGCTTGATGTACTCCTTGTGCCGTACTCCGAAGCGCTGCTCTTCGTCGACGATCAGCAAGCCAAGTCGATGAAACCGGACATCCTTTTGTACGAGCCGGTGGGTACCGATCACAATATCGACTTCACCTGATTCCAGCGCTTTCAGGATCTGTGTCTGCTCGCTGCTGCTGCGCAAGCGTGAGAGCATCTCAACCCGCACGGGGAAGGCCGCTAGCCTGTCGCGGAACGTTTCGTAGTGCTGAAGCGCGAGGACGGTGGTCGGCACCAGGATCGCGACTTGCCAGCCATCATTTACGACTTTGAACGCGGCACGCAGGGCGACCTCGGTCTTTCCATACCCGACGTCGCCGCAGATGAGGCGATCCATCGGTTGTGGACTTTCCAAGCCAGCCTTGACGTCTTCGATGGCGCGCAGTTGCTCGGTCGTTTCTCGAAATGGGAACGACTCCGCCAGCTCGGTGTCCCACGGAGTATCCGGACCGAAGGCATGCCCCTCGGCTACCTCACGCGCGGCATAAATTTGAAGTAGCTCGTAGGCCATCTCACGGACGGACTGCCGCACACGTGCCTTGGTGCGGTTCCAGTCGGGGGAAGAAAGGCGTGTGATGCGAGGACTCCCAGCTGGTGATTCGTAGGGAGCCACGCGGTCGGCTTGGTCGACGGGGACATAAAGCTTGTCGCCCTCGGCATATTCGATCTGGAGATACTCGCGTTCGACGCCGCTCGTTTGCAGTGGAACGAGTCCGGCGAACTGACCGACTCCATGCTCGACATGCACGACGTAATCACCAGGAGAAAATGCATGCCGTGGCCGGTGACGAGGCCGGCGAGCTCGCACGGGGCGACGGAGTGTCTTGCGAACGCCGAAGAGCTCGCGGTCACTGATCACCAGTGTTGGGGGAGATACGAGACCAAATCCGGCCTCAATGGGCGCGTGAACGACATCAATCGAACCTTCG
>CAYNTE010000160.1:0-6392 GCA_964399615.1 uncultured Thermomicrobiales bacterium | reverse complement strand
AAGGTCGTTGAATTCAGCGTGTGTTTCCCAGTGAGATCCTGCGTCAATGCCCTCTGTGGTGGACGATTAGGGAACATGTCAGAGGGGATCGGCGGCATCATTTGTTTGCGTATAGAAGACCGCCTGAACTGTCATCCTGAGGCTCCGCGAAGGATCTCTCACCTGGACTGGCAAGCAAGCGCAACGACCGGTACATTTCACGATCTCCCGAGAGATCCTTCGACTTCGCTCAGGATGACAACTTATCTGGTCGCTTGAAATCGGGGATGGCAGTCGATTTTAGATCTCTGGAGGATCTCTCACACGTCCGTTCCCAATGAAATCTGGATACGTGACCTCCGGCTGGGATAGGCTGGGCGGTGAATTTGGCATGTGATGGGGCTCTGGGTATCTGGATGCTGGTGGGTGGCTGATGGCGGTGGGTGTTGTGCGGTCTCTGGCTGTTCCGGTGGTGTTGTGGCTGGTGGCGCTGGTGGCGGTGCGAGCGACTGTCGCTGCTCCGGATGAGGTGGAGATGCCGGGGCCGGATGCGCTGCGGTCTTCGGCGGCTGCCTCGGGCGACTGGATGGTCGCGAACCAACACTCAGACGGCAGTTACGTCTATGAATACAATCGCGAGACTGGCGAGGATCTGGGCGGCTACAACGTGGTGCGCCATGCCGGGGTGACGATGTCGCTCTATCAGCTGGCGGGTCAACTGCGGGAGCCGGAGTATCTGAGGGCGGCGGACCGCGGCACGGCGTGGTTGCTGGACAATATGTACGAGCGAGACGACTGGGCAGGTCCGACGGACGGCAGGTCGGTCAAGGTCGGGTCGGCGGCGCTGATGACGATTGCGCTGGCCGAGCGGCGGCTGCTGACGGGTGACGATCGCTACGATGACGTGCTGCGCGAGCTCGGCAATTTCATGGTGGCGCAGCAGCGTGAGGATGGCGGCTTCTATACCAAGTGGTTGATTGAAACTGACGAGATGGATCTGGTGAGCACGTCGGCCTATTACCCGGGCGAGGCGTTGTGGGCGCTAGCAATGTTGCACGAGGCGTTCCCGACGGATGGTTGGGATACGGCGGCTTGGGCAGCGGCGGATTTCGTGACATTGCTGCGGGATGATGTTGAGGATGTGCCGTTCCCGCCGCTCAACGACCACTGGGCGGCCTACGGGCTGGCGGAGATGGCGGAGTGGGGACTGGAGGATCACCACATCGATTACGCGCGAGCGATGGCGGGGAGATTCAGTCTCTTCATCCGGTTCGAGGCGCAGAAGACGGAGGGCAGGTTCAGCAATCTGGTGCGGGGTGATGACCGGCGGTCGGCTGCGTTGGGCACCTGGGTCGAAGGATTATCAGCTCTCTGGCGACTGGCGATGAGTGACGAGCGTCTCGCAGATGCGGCGGACGAGATTCTGGCGCGTGCCCAGCTTGGGGCGGGGATATTGGTCGAGCGGCAGGTGAGTGCGAGCGCTCCACCGGCGGAGGCTGGGGCATGGTTCGAGGGCGGGGTGACGCGCATGGATGATCAGCAGCATTCAGCTTCGGGGCTGCTCTATACGGCGAATGGTCTGGACGGCGACGTGCGACGTGAGCCGGTGTTGATGGTGATTGGCCAATGAGCGATTTACTGTGGAGTGCGATCAGAATGTGGCTGGTGATGCACCCGGTCATGGCGGGTCTGACGTGGTCGACGTCGATTCCGGAGCACTCGGGCCGCAAGTCGGGCCGGATGGCTCTGGTTGGTGCGTTGGTGACGATGGTGGTGCTGATCCTGGCGGTGTTGCTGGCTGATCCGGCGCTGGGGTGGCTTGGGATCACCGAGCCGACTTTTGTGATCGGTGTTGGTTCGTTGATGGTGATCAGTGTGGTGCCGGTCTGGGCTCCGCTGCGAGCGCTTGAGTCACCAGGGCGCGGCTGGCTGGTTGCGCTTGCGCGGCTCTGGCTCTGGCTGGCTTCTCCGGCTGTGGTGGTTCTTGCGGGGTGGGTGAGTCTGGATCACGGGATCTTCACGGCCATTGATAGCGTCCTGCTGGCGCTCTTCGTTGCATTGGGTGTCGTAGTGGTGACGGCACGCGTGACGGCCTCATGGCGGGCTGGATTGACATGGGTAGCGAGGGCACTCTCGGCAGGGACTGTCCTTGCAGCAATCGAGACAATCAGGACCGGGATACGGTTGATTTGAAAGCAATTTGTATCTGGAACCTACCCTTTGAGACGGGGTCAAGCGGTCTACAGAACGGTAAGGTTGTCTTGTACACCAGCGCGGTCGACGGCGACCGCGGACGCAAAGCGTTAGGGCACGAAATGGAGGAGCATCATGGCAACTGCACCTGCGAAATCAGCACTGGGTATTCTCGCGGACGAGAACACTTCGAAGCGTGAAGAGATCGTCGAACTGCTGAAGACGGCATACTGGATGGAGATCGAGACGGTGATGAACTACATCACAAACTCGGTCAATCCGGACGGCGTGCTGGCCCGCGAGGTCGCGGAAGCTCTCGACGCGGATATTACCGAGGAGCTGGGTCACGCGCAGCTGTTCGCAGCACGCATCAAGGAACTCTACGGCGTGGTGCCGGGTTCGGAAGGATTCAAGGCCTCACAGTCATTCCTGCAGCCGCCCGCGAAGCAGACAGACATCGTCCATGTCGTCAAGGGTGTTATCGAGGCCGAAACCGGCGCGATCGAGCACTACACCAAGATCATTGAGGCGACGGATGGCGTCGACTGGGTAACGCAAGACATGGTGATCGGCATTCTGCATGATGAGCAAGGCCATCGCCGGCTGTTCGAAGGGTTCTTGCGAGAGCTTGAGGAAGACTCGAAGCACTAAGACTTGGTGCGAGTAGGTCGGCTCGCTCATACTACAGCGATTGGGAACCGGCTGGGTGCTAGTCACCCGGCCGGTTCTGCTTTTGGTGCAGCATCAGCTAGACTCGGACTGCGTCGAATCAAGGGCACAAGATGGGGCAAACATCAATGGAGATGAGCAACGGTCAGCGGCGAGTGGTGATCGAGGCAGTGACGCCGGAGATCGATGCAGGGCGTTTTCCGATCAAGCGAGTCGTTGGTGAGACGGTCCAGGTTGAAGCCACGATCTTCACCGACGGGCACGACGAGATCAGCGCGATTCTGCTCTACCGACCAGCAGACGAGAGCCAGTATCGACCTGCGCCGATTGAGTTCGTTGCGAATGACCGCTGGCAGGGCGAATTTCGAGTCGAAGACGTCGGTCGCTACGTCTACACCCTGCTGGGCTGGGTCGATCATTACAAGTCGTGGTCGCACGATCTGGCGAAGCGCATCGCAGCGGGACAGGATATTGCGGTCGACCGGCAGATCGGCGCGCAACTGGTCGAGGATGCAGCTGCGCGCGCTGGTGGCGACCCGGCACTGCGATTGCATGAGGCGGCGGAAAAGCTACGAGACGTTGAGGTTGAAGTCGAGAGCATCGTGACGCCGCAGCTCGAGCAGCTGATGTTTGCCTACGGAGATCGCCAGCACGCCACGCGATATGACCGCGAGCTTGAAGTGGTGGTTGACCCGCCTCTGGCGCGGTTCAGCGCGTGGTACGAGCTGTTCCCAAGATCGTGGAGCAAGGAACCTGGCAGGCATGGCACGCTGCGTGATGTCGCGGACCAGCTTGAGTACATCGCTGACCTGGAGTTCGATGTGCTCTATCTCCCGCCGATCCACCCGATAGGCGAGCAGTTTCGCAAGGGCAAGAACAACAGCACCAAGGCGGAGCCAGGAGATGTCGGGAGTCCTTGGGCAATCGGCGGCGCGACTGGCGGGCATAAGTCGATCCATCCAGAGCTTGGCACGATTGAGGATTTCGATCATTTGGTCGAGGTGGCAAAGCAGCGAGGTATCGCGATTGCGATGGATTACGCGCTGCAATGCTCGCCAGACCATCCGTACGTGAAAGAACATCCGCAGTGGTTCAAGCAGCGGCCGGATGGGACGATCCAGTATGCCGAGAACCCACCGAAGAAGTATCAGGATATCTACCCCTTCGACTTCGAGACGCCGGACTGGCAGGCGTTGTGGCTGGAGTTAAAGAGCATCCTCGACTACTGGATCGAGCACGGCGTGCGGGTGTTTAGGGTCGATAATCCGCACACCAAGCCGATGCGGTTCTGGGAGTGGCTGATTGGGTCGATCAAGGCCGAGCATCCGGAGACGATCTTTCTGTCGGAGGCATTCACCCGTCCGGCGGTAATGCAGTATCTGGCGAAGGTCGGCTTCACGCAGTCGTACACCTACTTCACCTGGCGCAACACGGCCTGGGAGCTAACGCACTATCTTGAAGAGTTGACCCAGACGGATGTGCGGGAGTATTTCCGGCCGAATTTCTGGCCGAATACGCCGGATATCCTGGCTGAGTCGTTGTGGGATGCCGGCCGGCCGTCGTTCATCATCCGGCTGGTGCTGGCAGCGACGCTATCGAGCAACTACGGGATCTTCGGGCCGTCGTTCGAGCTCGGCGACAACCGGCGGTTGGAGGAAGGGCGCGAGGAGTACCTCGATTCGGAGAAGTACGAGATCCGCAGGCGGGATCGCAATCAACCGCATTCGATCGCGCCGATCATCAAGCGAGTCAACCAGCTGCGGCGAGGGCACCCGGCGCTGCAACGCACCAACAACATCCAGTTCCATTCGACGGAGAATGAGCATCTGCTTGCCTACTCGAAAATGGATGAATCGACTGAGGATCTGATGCTGATGGTGGTGAATCTGGATCCCCACTACACGCAATCCGGTTGGGTGAGCCTGCCGTTAGAAGATTTGGGGATTGATCCGGAGCAGCCGTTCGAGGCACACGATGTGCTGGGTGATGCGAGGTACATGTGGATCGGGACGCGCAACTACGTCGAGCTGAATCCATCGATGATGCCGGCACACATCTTCCAAATACGACGGAGGCTGAGAACGGAACGAGACTTTGACTATTACGAGTAGGGTCAGGGGAGGGGGCTAGAGCCAATGGATGAGCGCGTAGGGGAGTTGCTGGACGCTGGCGATGGTCAGTTCTGGTACAAGGACGTCATCATCTATCAGGTGCACGTCAAGGCGTTCAAGGACAGCAACGGCGACGGCATCGGTGATTTCGGCGGGCTGATAGAGAAGCTGGACTATTTTCAAGATCTCGGCGTGACAGCTATCTGGTTGTTGCCGTTCTACCCCTCGCCGCTGCGAGACGACGGATACGACACGTCGGACTACACGGCGGTTCACGAGATATACGGCACGATGGCGCAAGCGCGGCGCTTCATCCGCGAGGCACATCGCAGAGGGCTGAAAGTTATTACCGAGCTGGTGATCAACCACACTTCCGACCAGCATGCCTGGTTCCAGCGAGCCAGGCGCGCCAGGCCGGGGTCGGTCTATCGCGACTTCTACGTCTGGTCGGATACGCCAGATAAGTACCAGCTGGCACGCATCATCTTTCAAGACTTCGAGGACTCGAACTGGTCGTGGGATAGCGTAGCGGAAGCCTACTACTGGCACCGCTTCTATCATCACCAGCCGGATCTCAATTTCGATAATCCACGGGTGCATGACGCCGTGATCAGGGCTATGGACTTCTGGCTGAAGGCGGGGGTCGATGGTCTGCGTCTCGATGCGATCCCCTACCTCTATGAGCGTGAGGGCACGAACTGCGAGAACTTGCCGGAGACGCATGCGTTCCTGAAGAAGCTGCGCGCGCACGTTGATGCAAATTATGAGAATCGGATGCTGCTGGCTGAGGCAAACCAGTGGCCAGAAGATGCCGTCGAATATTTCGGCGATGGCGATGAGTGCCACATGGCGTTTCATTTTCCTGTCATGCCGCGGCTCTATATGGCGCTGCGGATGGAGGATCACTACCCGATCATCGATATTCTCGAGCAGACGCCGGAGATCCCTCCGACGTGCCAGTGGGCGATGTTCCTGCGCAATCATGACGAGCTGACGCTGGAAATGGTGACGGACGAGGAGCGCGATTATATGTATCGCTCCTACGCCAGCGACCCGGAGGCGCGCGTCAATCTGGGCATCCGGCGACGGCTGGCGAACTTGATGGACAACAACCGGCGCAGAATCGAACTGCTGAACGGTCTGCTCTTCTCGCTGCCGGGTACGCCAGTGATCTACTACGGCGACGAGATCGGGATGGGCGACAACATCTACCTGGGCGACCGTGACAGCGTACGCACGCCGATGCAGTGGAGCAGCGGAACGAATGCGGGATTTTCGGACGCAAACCGCCAGCAACTGTATCTCCCGATCAACGTGGATCCTGAATATCACTACGAGACGGTGAATGTAGAGATCCAGCGCCGCAATCCACAGTCATTGTTCTGGTGGATGAAGCGGTTGATCGATCTGCGCAAGCGTCATGCGGCATTTGGGCGCGGC
>CAYNTE010000159.1:0-6409 GCA_964399615.1 uncultured Thermomicrobiales bacterium | reverse complement strand
CGATGAGAGCTTCCGACGATTTCCTGAGAGATCCTTCGACAGGCTCAGGATGACAGGGGTGTGGACACTCAGGACGGACGATGGCAGGCGTTGTCAGATCTCTGGGGAGAGCCTGCAGGGGTAGATGAACGAGGGGCGGGGGCACATTGGGATCGCACGACATGCTGCTTCCCATGGATTGCGAGAAGCTGTAAGATCAGCGCACTAAGACAAAGCTTTAGGTTCTTCAAGGGGAGGGGCGACAGGTGCGCTATCTGCGATGGTTGGGGCTGATAGCTTTACTCGGCTCAGTTGGGATGTCATTCGTTACGGTCTCGCAGACGGTATCAGCTGCCGATGCGGTAGTGTCCGGCGCAACATGCACGCGCGATGACCTGGCCGACGCTGTCAGCAACGCCAGCGACGGCAGCACTGTCACCTTTGATTGTGATGATCCTGTCATCCAGTATGGAGTTTTTTCCGAAATCGAGATCAGCGCTGGGCAAACCGTCACCATCGACGGCAGCAATGGTCAAGGGGACCAAATCGTCTTGCGGGGTGGTGGCGATGCGCTCGGAACCCAATTCTTCAAGATCTTTGAGGGTGGGCGACTCATTATCCAGCACGTGACGATGGAAGAAGGCTATGCGGCGATTCTCGGTATGTCCGGCCTCGGTGGCGCCATCACGAACGAAGGCGGTTCGCTTGAGGTGATCGCCAGCACATTCCGCCACAACCTGGCAAATGACCGGGGCGGCGCCATTTTCAACTCTGCTGGCTCGGTGACGATCGATCGCAGCGTGTTCGTCCAGAATGCTGCCGGTATCGGTGGCGCGGTCGTCCAGACTGGACCTGGGGCAATGATGACGATCAGCGACAGCCGGTTTGAGGAAAATACCGCTGTGCTGGCAGGTGGCGCCATCGGTGTCGAATCGGGCACCATGACGATCCGGCGGTCGACATTTGTCGAGAATAGCTCAAGCGGCGCTGGTGCAATATACGGCGCAGGCGGCGAGGCGCTCAGCGTGATCGCGTCAACCTTCACCGGAAACACGGCCTCGTCGGCTGGTTCCGTCCTTTTAAGCACGTATCCTCAGGGTGTCGCAAGTCTTCGCTGGTCCACGGTAATCCAAGCGCCAAACACGGCGCCTGCGCTCGGCTTCATTTTGTCTAGCTCCGTCACTCTCGATGGCGTTATCCTCGGTGGTGAAGGGCCACACTGCACCTCCGCATTCGGCACTTTGCTACTACCCGACAGCCATACGCTCGCAAACGACAGCAGCTGTAACTTGGACGGTGAGGGATCAGCCAACAATGTCACAGACCTGGAGCTGGGTCCACTAACCTCCAGCACCGTCAACGGTGTCGAACAGTCCTACTTCCCCTTGCTCGAGGGTAGCTCCGCTCTCGATGCCGCACCTGCGGCTACCTGCGACACCGACGTCCAAGGTGGGCCAAATATCGATCAACTGGGGACCGTTCGCCCTGTAAGTAGTTTCTGCGATATCGGCGCGATCGAGTTCGTGCCCTACATTGCTACACTCTGCGCCAATCGCTGGAACGGGTCGCTCAGCATGGCCAGCAATGACGAGTGCGGTCGCGGCGATTCCGTGATCCTGCTTCCCTGGGACGTCCCACTCGATCTCTGCGTCAACGACTGGACCGGAGCGGCGAGTGTGGCCGACAACTGCAGCCGCAGCGAGCATTCCGTGACTCTCCAGGGCACCGGTGAGGTTGAAATCTGCGTCAACAACTGGAACGGCGCAATCCGCGTCAGCGACCGTTGCAACCGGTCAGAGCGAGCAGATGCGCTCTAGGTCGTGGGGGTGTAGACGTAGATCTCCTGCATGTTGGGGTTGGCGAGATAGAGTGTGCCGTCGGGTGAGATGGCGAGGTCAGGCAGGGTCGTGACCGGTGTCTGAAGCTGCGCTAGCGTCTGATCCTCGCCTGATGCAGGATCGATGCGCTGGAGCAGGAAGCTGAACTCCGGACCAGGCTCGACCAGGGAGGCAACGATCAGGATCTCGCCCTCTGGCGTGATCGCCAGTGCTTGACCAACCCGGTTGGAATCACCCTCACGGATGCTGAGGAAGAGTGGATCGATATCGAGATTGCCGCTCTCGTCCAGCGTCCAGATCACCGACGAGCCTTGCGGTTGAGCCAGGACATAGATCTCGCCATCATGCGTCGCCAGATCGGTGATCGCGCCCTCACTGAACGGTTCGTAGAGCGGACCGAGAGACTCGCCTGTCGCACTGAAGAGCTGCACGATGTTTGCCTCGCGGTCGTCGACGATCAGGATGCGCCCCTGGCTATCGACCGCGGCAGCCAGCACCGTTTCGATGCCAGTCTGATCCCAAGTCGTCGGCTGGATCTCACCGCTCGCATCGATGAGCTGGAAGAGTGCCGGGGTGCGGCTGATCGTCAACGCCCCGCCATCGGGCAGAGCCAGCACCAGGCTGTGTTGTCGCAGGAAGCCAGTGTTGCGCGGTTGACTGCTGCGCTCACCGAGCTGCGTCAGCGCTGCCAGCTGCCCGTCTGGCGTAAACGACCGTAGCTGTCGCGCAACAGGATCGATGGCCAGCACGCCGCCGTTGTCAGCCTTGGCGGCGATGGCATCGAGCGCCACAATGCCGTCCGGCGTATTCTGCGGAGAGAAGGTCGCGACGACGCCAGCCTCACGATCCACGAAGAGGATCTGAGATCGGGCAGGGTCCGGCACAATCGCGCGACCTTGATCGTCGATGTCGATGTCGGGTGCGAGGTAGCCGTTGACCAGTGAGAGTGACATCTCATCCAGCGGGGTGTTGCCGATCATCTGGCCCGTCGGGCTGACCCACAAGATCGCTGGCGACCCATCAGGCATTGCTGGATTGAGCAAGACGGCGATCTCGCCCTGTGGACCGATCGCTAGCGTCTCAGGCTGCATCTCAGCGGCATCGGGGCTGATGTCGGCGAGTGGCCAGTCGGCCAGTTCGTCGCCGTCGAGGTTGTAGACCATCACACCACCGGCGCCCTCGTCACTCATGTAGGTCATCACGATGCGGGCATCGAGAGTGGCAACGATATCGAGGACGTTCCGGCCGTCAATCTCCCAGGCGTCGACGAACCTGCCACCCGTCGTAAAGATCTGCACATCCTGCTCGCCAGCACTGCTGACGAAGATGCGATCTTCGGGGTCGATGGTCAGCCCGGTCGGCTGTGGGATCGGCGCGAACTCGCCGCTAGGGATCGTGAAGTCACGCACGCTGCCCGCGTTCGTCACCCGACGAATGACGCCAGATTGCAGCTGGAGGGCGTAGAGATCGCCATTCGACGCCTGGGCCAGGCGGGCAGGGACCGGGAACCAGTCAGATCGCCCGCCGTCACCCCAATCCGTTGCCAGGCCCGTGTCACCATCGAGCGCGAAGATGCGTCCTAATGCCAGATCGGCGATGTAGACGCGGTTGTCACTCCCAAAGATAGCGCTGAACGGTTGATTCGGGAGCAGCGACCCGCCGATGGTCTGTTGAAACTCATAGCCACTGATTGCGTAGGGCACGCTCACATCCGCAGCCTTGGTCGACGGGTTGCCGCGACTGACGGCGATGCCTAGCGGCACCATCATCGCCAGCACGATCAACCCGCCAATTGCCAGGGTGATCAGCGGATGTGAACGCAAACCGGAGCTTGAGCGCTCGCCTGCGTCGATGGATTGCTCGCTCAATAGAGCTCCCTAGTCGATAACTACCGTTCGCTCGATAATCGGCGAGCGGACGTCCAGAGCTGGATCAATCGCCCAGACCTTGATCTGGAACGTTCCTCGTTCACTCCAAGTATGCGAGACGAAGTCACCGTCGTGGGCATCCCAGAGTCCCGTCACCGTCGCAGACCCATCATTCCAGTCGATCACCCAATAGATTTGCTGCCCATGTGAAGCCGGGTCGATATTGAGCACCATGTTGATCGAGACCTGCATATTGATCGTGCCCGTGATCCCGGTTCTCACAACCGGTTCCGGCATCACATCAGGCGATCCCAGTGGAACATCTGCGTAGGGCTGGATCTCTTCAAGAATCTCATTCGGGCCGAGGGCTTCACCGGGCGTTCCGATCTGCCCAAGACCATACGGCAGATTCTCAAGGTCCACCGGTTCAGTCGGGGTCGGCGTCGGTGTTGGCGGTGAAGGCGGCGGGGCAACCATCGGTGGCGTAGTCCCGATCGTCTCATAACGCCAGATGTAATAGTGCTGGCCAACGTTGCCGGTCTCGACCTTCCAGCCATCCGGGTTGTCTGGCGTATAGGTGGCCACACGCCGCTCGAAGATCTGCACCAGCACGGTCGTTGGCTCGCCAGCCACATTCACCGTCGTCCAGTACGCCTCGGTCACCGGATAGCCAAAGGCGAAGAAGGGATCAGGGAAAAGCGGACCCTGCTGATTCTGGCCATCGAGCGAGATTGTAGCGTCGCTGTTCATCAGATCCCAGAAGACTGAAGCCACGGTGTGATCGGTTGCCTCGACGTAATAGTCAGCCGTGACATTGAACTCGGCGTAGGCCGGATCATCACCAACCTGGCCATCGGCATCGATCGTCGCCGTGATCGTCTCGCCCTCGTCCGTCGCCGGTTCGTCCATCAAGTGCGCGACCTCGGCGTATGTCGGGGCATTCGGCGTATCGGGGTCTTCTATTGGATCGCCAGCAATATAGATCTCGGCCGGCTCATGCTGCTCAAACGTATCGTCGCCGAGCTGCAGCTCGCCGGTCATCAGCTCAATAGGGAGAAGCCCGTTCGTGACCACCCACGGGCTATCCTCGTCAAGATCGTCTTCGGTCGATATTTCCATGCGGGCCTTATCGAAGTACTGGACGTGGCGCTCGCCGTTTGGCCCTTCGGCGTAGGGTTCGGTGAGCACCGGCGTATTCGCCTCGGGCCCCCAGACCCAGGTGCGATTGACATCCAGATTGCGAACTGGCAGATCGGTGCGCTCCCAAGCTTCCTGGAACTCCGGGAGACCTGGTTCGACAGCTTGTGTAGGCGAGGTGACAAGGGCAATGATCGGCGCGATCAGCACAGCCGCGATCGCGAGCGTGATCATAAACCTGCGTTGAACATGCACGAAGCGTCCCCTTCCCTGGGGATGGGCCAGCGGGGCTCCCCCCTGGCTCGTCGATTCAGCGGGCAGTATACCGTCCGGGTCAGGCACCACTCCGCTTCGTATCATGGCAACGCATGATTCTATTGGTAGGATACGCCGCGAGTGCTGCGCCTATGGTCGAACCGGGAGGCATCAGATTCTGAAGCGACGAACACTGATTGTCATGCTCCTGCTCGGGGCTTTGCTGATTCCCGCGCAGGCTGCCGCGGCAATCGATATCGGCCACAACGACTTCAGCCGCACCTGGACGCGAACCGATCAACCGGTGGCGAGCCAGCAGGTCGACCGTACCTGGATGTGGGGACCAGCGCCATTCACCGGCCCCATGACCGAGGCCATGGCGGAAGGGCCTGGCGGAGGGCGCATTGTCCAGTATTTTGACAAGAGCCGCATGGAGATCTCGATCGACCCCAACGTCGATCCCAACTCTGTCTGGCAAGTGACCAACGGCCTGCTCGCTACGGAGCTGGTGACAGGTCAGCTTCAGCTAGGGCTTGACACGTTCGAAGAGCGCTCACCGGCGAACATCAACGCAGCTGGTGATCAAGGCGACCCCAACGGCCCAACCTACGCCAGCTTCTCGGGACTACTTGGTGCCCCTGCAGTCGACGTAGGCGCCCAACTCACGCGCCGCATCGCTCGCGACGGCCAGGTCAGCGATGATCCAGGGCTGGCGGGGCATGATGTACAGGCCGCCTACTTCGTGCCGGAGACGAACCACACCGTCGCAGCACCGTTCTGGAATTTCATGACATCGCGCGGCACCGTCAACGTCGATGGCTCGCTGATTGACGATCAGCTCTTCATCAACCCCTTTTATGCCACCGGCTTCCCGATCACCGAGGCGTATTGGGCGACCGTGCTGGTCAATGGCACACCCAACGAGGTATTGATCCAGGTTTTCCAGCGGCGCGTGCTGACCTATACTCCCGCCAATCAACTTGGCTGGCAAGTGGAAGCTGGCAACGTCGGTCGGCACTATTTTGAGTGGCGCTATGGGATCCCTGCCCCTGCTGAGCCACCAGTGGTGGGATCGTCCGACCCACTCGGCGCTTCACCGCTACCGGTCTTTGCCGAGCGGGGCCAGCAAGTCCGCCTGGTGGTCGCCAATGCCAGCCCGCAGCCACTGACTATCCAGATCGACGGCCCAGTCAGCCGCACCATCGAGCTTGGACCATGCCCCGATTGTCAAATCGAACCTAGCCCACCGGCCGAGTGTTCCGTCTCCGCCACACGAGACGCCGTAGATATCCCGCCCGGCAATTACCGCATTACCGCCACCCGCCCCGGCGG
>CAYNTE010000158.1:0-6453 GCA_964399615.1 uncultured Thermomicrobiales bacterium | reverse complement strand
GATGCCCGACCTGGTTCGCCTCGCTGGTCAGGATGTAGCGGCCGATCGTCTCCGACCGGCCCTGAAACTCCGCCGCCCAGCTCGTCGGCACTGGGCCCGACCCAACACTGACTTCACCGTTGAGCGCTACCGACTGCCGCAGCTGATGATCGTAGTAGTAGAAGAGACCGGTGCCACCGATGCCGCACAGCAGCGGATTGACCACTCCCTGTGCAAACGCCGCCGCAATAGCGGCATCGATAGCATTCCCACCCGCAGCAAAGATCTCTTCTCCAGCTTTCGCGGCCAGCGGCTCCGGGCATACCACCATGTTGCTCATCTGAATCACCATTCCCAGGTAGGTGGCTAACCTCGTCGCCAGTTGCGAATGTCCCAAACGTCGATTGCGAACGGTGATGGCTCATAACCAGTCAGGTCTGCAGCCGCCGCCGCGACATCGTTCGTCGAGACCATCCCAATATCAGCCACATCATCGACCACCAGCTGCTGCATCTCCCAGAAGATCGGGATGTACTTCTCCTCATCCGCCTCAGCAATCGCCTGCGCGAAGAGCTCGTTGAACTTGGGATTCTGGTAGCGGCCGAAGTTTCGACCCGACCAGCCGTTCTCCTTCTGCGGCAGATCCTCCAGCGGATCAGCCGAGAGGTAGCGGAGGTACCAGCGCATTGGATAGATGCCCGATGAGTTTCGCTCGATGCCAAAGTCGAAGTACAGGTGCTGGAACGAGCTCTCGTTGGCAGCGTCAAAGTAGACACTGCCATCGATGGCGGCGATCTCAAGCCCGATCCCCAGCTTCGAAAACGCCGACTTCAGCAGCTCTTGCTCCTTCTGCCGCAGCGTGTTCAGCGACGCCGAGGAGACCCATTCCATCGCCCGGCCATTCAGCTCACGAACTTTGCCCTCCTCAAGGGGCGTAGCTCCGGCTTCATCAAGCAGTTGGTTAGCACGCTCCAGATCAATCTCCCAGGTGATCCCAGGCGGCATGTAGTCGGGGCTCTCGTTGAGCGTATAACCGGTTGCTTCACCGGCCTCGCCATAGAGCTGCTCCGCCATGTCACCTCGAGGAATCGACAGCGCAATCGCTTGACGCACCCGCAGATCGCTCAAGTGCGGATGCGGCACATCGCGATGGGAGCGTTGGCCGTCCTTCTCAGTCTCTGGGTCCGTATGGTTGATCACCAGCTTCTCGGTGCCTGCACCCGGCCAGGTCACCAGCTTGCCTTGATTACCCGCCTGGAGTGACTCCAGCACCGTTGCTTCCACCTGTAGATTCCAGGCCCAGTCCGCCTCGCCAGTCTGCATGACGGCTCGTGCGGCACTGACCGCGTCGCCGCCACCCTTCAGCACCACACCGTCGAAGAATGGCTTGCCGGGATCCCAGTACTCTGTGTGGATCTCGTAGACAGCCATGTCGCCAGGGTTGAAATCGACGACCTTGAAGGGGCCAGTCCCAATCGGCATCAGGTTGAACGGCGCATTCACGGCGTCCTCCCCAATGTAATCTCGCAGTACGTGCTCGGGCAGGATCATGCCACCACTACCGACGAAGACATCGAACCAGGCCGCAACCGGATTCTTGAAATTTACCTGCACCGTGTAATCATCGATACGCTCGACCGACTCAACTGTCTCGTAGAAACCGAGCGTCGTTGCATTCGTTGCCGGGTCACTGAGATATTCGAAGGTGAAGACCACATCGTCAGCCGTGAAGTCCTCGCCATCGTGCCACTTGACACCCTCCCGCAGCTTCCAGGTCACGCTCGTGCGGTCCTCGGCCAGCCCGCCATTCTCCACTGTCGGGATCTCGGCAGCCAGGAACGGCACCAGCTCACTGTTGGCATCGAAATAGGCCAGCGGCTCCTGGCAGATGCTAATCGCGCCAATATCCTTGCCCGCGACTGAGAGATGGCCATTAAGCATCACTGGCGACTGCCACCAGAGAATCTGCAGGGTGCCGCCACCGCCGCGCTCTCCACCGCTCTGCTCCGCCTCGGTCTCCTCGCCTTCGGCCTCGGTTTCGGTCCCTGCGCTGTCCGCCGCCTCAGTCTCAGCTTCGGTCGATGTCTCAGCCTCCGTTTCGGCCTCGGTCTCGCTGGTCTCTGTCTCGGCGCCGCCGCTTGAGCTCTCAGTCTCCGCTGGCGTCGATGCGTCATCGTCGTCATCGCCACCGCAGGCAGCAAGAATCGCGGCAATCGCTGGGGCACTCAGTCCTAGTGCCATCGCCTGCTTCAGCAGATCACGGCGCGAGGATTGGCGAGATTGAGCAGCGGTGAGAAGTTCGTCGAAAGATTGGTGCGTCATGGTGCTCTGGTTCCTTTCTCTAGACAATGTGCCAGATCTAACAGAGGGCAGCCTGGTATGATGTGAGCGTTCACGTGAGCGTTCACAGAATAGCATCGCTCACCACCAGAAGGCAAGCCGTGCAATCCTTTTGCCGAGAAAATAGGCAATAATCGGAATATAGGCGTATCGACGGCAGGTCACCGAGAGAGCATCCAAACGACCATTGCTCGACCATGCGGGCGGATCAAGGAGAATGGCTAGACCATGAGCGACGCATCATTGCGCAGGGCCCCGACCATCAACGATGTCGCTCGGCTCTCGAACGTCTCCCGACAGACCGTCTCGCGCGTCATCAACAACAAGGGCGAGGTCTCCGAGGCAACCCGCCAGCGCGTCCTCGCCGCCATCACAGAGCTCGGTTACCATCCCAATGCTCTTGCCCGCAGCCTGGTGACCGACCGCACCCAGGTCATCGGGCTCGTCTTGCCCAATATCGACCACCCCTACTTCCCACTCATCGCACGAGGTGTCGAAGATGCCGCCAGCGATCTGGATTACAGCGTCTTTCTCTGCAACGCAGCCGGCGATTACGACCGGGAGTTGCGGGTCCTGCGGCGCCTCCGCGGCAACCGAGTCGATGGAGTGATCATTTTCAATTCGCATCTGACCGATGAAGAGATCGAGCAAGCCGTCGGTAATGGCTGTCCCGTCGTGCTCGTCAACCGTGAAGTTCCAGACCAACGTGGCACAGTCGTTTGGCCCGGCTATGAACAGGGTGGCTACCTGGCCGCCAAACACCTGATCGACATCGGCCGCCAGAGAATCGCCTATTTCGGCCCAGCGGACGAGAGCAACGTCGACACCGACAAGCTCGCAGGCTTCCGCAGAGCTCTTGCCGAAGTCCAGCTCGAAGTCAAGCCAAACTACATTATCCGCGCAGCCAGCACACAGAAGCTCGGCTTTATGGATCGCATCCAGAACGGCACCGAGGTCATCAGCCGGGCACTCAACGACGGCATCACCTTCGATGGCATCTGTGCCTCGAACGACCTCCTAGCCATCGGCGCCATACGGGCCCTGGCGGCACAAGGCATACGAGTCCCGCAAGACGTCGCCGTCATCGGATTCGGCGCTTCAAACGTCTCGAGTATTGTTGTGCCCCAACTCTCGACCATATCCATGCCGCTTCATGAGATGGGTGTCGCCGCATTCCAGGCTCTGCTCGGCCGCCTGGTCAATCAGCAATCCGACCCCCACACCGTCCAGATCAAACCCACCCTCATCATCCGCGCCTCGTCAACGCTCTGATTCCCGCCCCTGTATTAGTCTTTTCCCCTCTTCCGTTATGGGAGAGCGGCCAGGAGATGAGGTTGTCCCGGCTCCCGGCTCCCAACCACCTACACAAACGCCCGCGCAGCCACAATCCCCAGGTAGCAGGCGATCAGGCCGATCAGATTCATCCCGACGGCGTAGAGCAGCGCATGGCCGAATTCGCCCTGGTCCAGCCAGGTGACGGCCTCCAACGTGTAACTGCTGAACGTCGTGTACCCGCCGAGAAATCCGATGATCAACAACGGTCGAGCAACCGATGATCCCACCGCTCGCTCAGCCACTACTGTTGCAATGAGACCGATGAGAAATGCACCCGTGATATTAACCAGAAAGGTCCCCGAAGCTGCCTCGCCAATGCGCGAGATCACCGCACGGCCCACCACAAACCGTGCATTGCAGCCCACCAGCCCACCGACCGCAATCCAGAGATACTCCATGCAACCCCCTACCTACCAGGCACACGTGCGTGCGCATCGCATACGGTAGGGGTCATCAGCTTGATCAATGAACAAGCGGTTCGGGTAAAAACCCTGGCGGACACCATCGCCATGCTTGGAAGACAGCACGCCGCGCTAGACGTGACCGTCGACCACAACCTTCTCTTTCGGTGACTCGGCCAGACTCGCCGTCAACGCCGAGACCCACTCGAAATCACGCTTCACGATATTCAGACCCATGGCCGTGTTCGAGCGCCGGACACCCGGGATGCCCGCCAGCCGGTCTGTCAAAAAGCGATACAGGTCATCCTGGTCCATGAACGTAGCTGTGCAAATAATGTCGTAGTCGCCCGTCGTGATCACCACATACATCACCTCGGGGAACGAGGAGAGCGTCTTCGCAATCCCAGGCACATGGTTCGCTTCAGCCTCCAGCGAGATCACCGCTGTCAGCTTATATCCCAAACGCTCCGGCTCCACCAATGCGGTAATGCGCAGCAAACCGCTCTCCGTCAACCGGCGCACACGGTATCGCACCGTGGCCTCCGGCACACCCAGACTCCGAGCGATCTCACGATTCGAGCAGCGACCGTCAGCTTGCAGCATACTGATGATTTGACGGTCTAGTTGGTCGGGCTCGATCATTACGCCTCTATCTTTCCGTCATCACTTCCGCCATGCAATCATAGCCCAACCGGAGTTGCGAAACACACGTCAATATCACTGATCATCGCCAACATGGCGAGAATCTTTCCCTCAAAGAACGCAATTCGCAACATGATCAGATATCAGCTGGCCCACGCAGCTCCTGCATCGAGCGCGGGTTGTTCTTCTCACCCGCCGTCGATGGGTTGCGCCACTCTACACCCTCTCGCGCAAACCGGTCCGGATCGAACGGCGCCAAATCGTAGGCCGTCTGGCCGTTCACAATCAGGCCCGCCAGTGCCTTGCCGACCGCCAGATTCCAGGAGAATCCGCCGCCATTGTAGCCCGCACTCAGGTACATCCCGTCCGCCATCGCTGTCGGACCGATCAGCGGCAGACCGTCCGCCGTGAACCCCATCGTCCCGGCCCAGCCACGCACCACCTTCGCCCCCGCTAGCGGCGGGAACAGCGTCTCGAGACAGCGCGCGCAACCACGCTGAGCTTCCGCCACAGCCTCCTCGGTGTAATGCCCCAGCCCCTCGTCATGGTCGTAGCGCCGGAATCCACCGCAAATCAGCTGGCCTGTCGCCGTCTGACGGCCGTATTCCTTGCCGTAATTCGTCCCGAACGTGGTCGAGAGCACCGGGGGCAGCGGCTGCGTCACCAAAATCTGGCCTCGCGCTGGCACCAGCGCCCCCTCCGGCAGATCCGGCAACAGCTGCGGCGTCCAGGCATTGGTGGCCAGCACGACCGTGTCCGTCTCGATCCGGCCGCGCGACGTCTCCACCGCAGCGATGGCCCCGCCTTCGATTACGATCTGCTCCACCCGCGTCCACGGGCAGATCGTCGCTCCATAGCGCCTGGCGCCATTCGCCAGACCATGCACCAGTTTGAACGGCCAGATATGCCCGCTGTGTGGTGAGTACTGCGCACCCAGCAGATGCTCGCCCGCAACTGGCACCATCTCGCGCAACTGCGGACCGTCCAGCCAGCGCACATCCGGGTCCAGCAATGCCAGTGTCTGGGTCGACTGCTGCAGATACTCCGCCTGCTCCTCGTTCTGGGCAATATCCACCGCACCAACGACCCGCAAATCAAAGTCGTCACCCAGCTCGGCAGGCAACTCCTTGCTGACCATCCGGAAATTCTCGCTCGTCAGCGCGTGGATCGCCTCGCCAACTGCTCCCGGCGTCGCCGATCGACCGCTCCCTGTATGCCCCGCGTTACGCCCCGAAGCGCCCGAGCAAATGCCGCGCATCTCCACCAGCACGACGTCCTTGCCGCGCTTGCTCAATTGATACGCCAGCGATGTCCCAGCCACTCCACCACCAACAACCACCACATCCGCCCGCGCCGGAACTTCCGCCATCCCCTCATCAACCATCTCAGCCATCAAACTCCTCCTACTCCATCAACCCCGTAGAGACCCGCCGCTGACGCATCTCGATACCCAAACTCATCAATCTCACACCCAAAAGCCCACTCCAGAAAGTCATCCCGCCCCCTCAGCTACCGCTCGGGAGAGGCCCCGCGGCGGAATCTCTCCGGAAAGCCGACAACGACTGCCAGCGTCCCATCCAGAAGCCCACACCCCGCGTCATCCTGAGCGCAGTCGAAGGATCTCTCGGGAGATCGTGACATGATGCCAACATTGGTCTTGCATGCCAGTCCAGGTGAGAGATCCCTCGGCAAGCTTCGGGATGACTATCTGGAGTGGTAACCTCCCGCCGCAGATGTCAGCCTTCCCCGGACACCG
>CAYNTE010000157.1:0-6480 GCA_964399615.1 uncultured Thermomicrobiales bacterium | reverse complement strand
TGGTCAGAGCGACCGGTTCAAGACGTTCTATCGCGTGCGAGAGCACATTATGGAGGAGCCATATCAGTGGCACGACCAGGAGCGATGTTTGATGTCTAATGCTTGGTACCGAGTCGGGCATACGACTCGCGACGATGTGAAGACCGGTTGCACGGTGATCGTATTCGACGAGCTGAAACCTGTGGAGATCGATGTCCGGGGAGGCGCTCCCGGGACTCGCGGTGCAACGACACTGGACCCAGGGAATATCGGGATGTTGGACGCTATCGTCCTCAGCGGGGGCAGTGCGATGGGTCTCGGCGTGGCCACAGGTGTCGAGCGTTATCTCGTCGAACAAGGCCGCGGCGTGCCAACGTTCGCGATGCCGGTGCCGCTGACAGCCTCGGCGATTATCTACGACCTCGCTGTCGGTGCGCCGGTCCCACCAACTGATGAAGACGGCTATCAGGCCGTCATTTCCGCGACTGATGGTCCGGGAGAGTCGGGCAATATCGGCGCGGGAGTCGGTGCGACAGTTGGCAAGCTCGGTGGCAAATCGCATCGCGGTGGACTTGGGGTGGGACAGGTAGATCTCTCCGGAAGCATGGTCACCGCGATTGTGGTCGTCAACGCAGTTGGGTCCATCGTCGATCCCAAGACGGGGCAGGTGTTGTCCGGTGATCCAGACGAAGATCCACTCGAAGCTGCGATTGGCGACCCTGCGACCTGGGGAGAAGCCGAGAATACGACGATCGGTTGCGTCCTGTTTGATCAGCCAGTCAGTCGCCGCGTCCTGACTCGAGCGGCTATCAGCGCCCATGCGGGACTAGCACATACCGTTGTGCCCTCCCATACACCGGGAGACGGCGATACATTCTTTGCGGCTGCTTCCGGCATTGCGGAGGTTGATCAAGCAGAACTGTTTCGCCTGACGGTTGCGGCGCAGCTTGCTGTAGAGCGCGCCATACTCAATGTTGGTCGACTATAGCCATTGCAAGAACAACGGCGTCATGGGGTGTTTCAGTCACCCTTTGACGCCGTGAAATTCCTGATACTGCCCAGAGAGCTTAGCGCTTCGTGTACTGAGGAGCCTTGCGAGCGCGCTTGAGTCCTGGCTTCTTGCGCTCCTTGACGCGTGCATCCCGTGTCAGGAAGCCGCCATCCTTAAGAGACTTGCGAAGCTCTGGGTCGGATGCAACCAGCGCACGGGCGATTCCGTGCCGAACAGCACCGGCCTGGCCGGAAGTGCCACCGCCACGAACGCGCGCGAAGACGTTGAACTTCTCAACCGCGTTCACATGCCGTAGTGGCTGCGCCAGCGTTGCCTGATGAATCGCACGTCCACCAAAATATTCGGTCGATGGCTTGTTATTGATCGTAACTTCGCCGTTTCCGGGGTATAGGCGAACCCTGGCTACCGCTTGCTTGCGGCGGCCGGTGCCGTAGTGATAGCGAACTCCCTGGCTCATCCTCGCTCCTCAAGATTCCGTAATCAGATCGTCTTATGACCAGCTAATCTGCTCGGGCTGCTGGCCACCGTGTGGGTGGTCTGCACCAGCGTAGACCTTCAACTTCGTGAGCATCTGCTTGCCGAGTGCATTGTGGGGAAGCATGCCCTTAACGGCAAATCGAATGGCTCTGTCCGGGTGCTTCTCCATCAGCTGCTCGAATGTCAGCGACGTGATGCCACCGGGATAGCGGCTATGGCGGTAGTAGCGCTTTTGGCGAGCCTTGTTGCCAGTGACCCGAACCTTATCCGCGTTGATCACCACAACGTAGTCACCGACATCGAGATGCGGCGTGTACATCGGCTTGTGCTTACCGCGTAGGATCGTCGCGATGCGGGTAGCGATCCGGCCGAGCGTCTGATCCTCGGCGTCTACGATGTACCACTTGCGCTCGATCTCAGATTCGCGCGGCGTATATGTCTTGAATGCCATCTTCTCAAACTCCGAGACTGATGTTCGCGACCGCCGGCTCATCCGGGGCGCCACGTTCAAATGCGTCATATCCGACCTGCCAAAGGGTGAGACCCTGTGGCGGTGCTGCCGCGCCGACCGCAGCTCGATCGCTCGCGCCAAGCATTGATTGTAACCACTCTGGCGGTTGGAGACCACGTCCGACTATCACCAACGCGCCAACAATATTCCGCACCATGTGCGGTAAAAACCCGTCCCCCACCACACGCAATTCATAGCGTGCTGTTGCGGGCCAATCGTCCACCAGCAGCGGCGTTTGCTGCCATCGACAGACGAAGAGCTCGCGCTCAAGCTTTTCGGGCGGACGTCGCGTGCTGCATCCCAGACTTGCGAACGATCCAAACCCGTGTCGCCCTTCGAGGCTCGTTGCCGCACGCTGGACCGCCTCGACGTCCAGGGTGTCTCTCCGCCACCAGGCTCGCCTGAGTGCGAACTGCGGTGGTGTCTCCGACGACAGCATCGTGTACCGATACTCACGCCATTGAGCGTCGAATCTGGCGTGAAACGTCGCGTCGACAGACTCGGCATGGCTCACACTGATATCTACCGGTAGTTGCGCGTTCAACGCATCACGCAATTCATCTGCCGTTGCACGCCACCGCAGGTCTGCCGAGATCACCTGCTGGCGTGCATGCACACCGCGATCGGTGCGACCAGCAAACACTACTGATCCCTTACGCTCTGTCACGACGTCGAGCGCTTGCTCTAGCTCGCTCTGCACAGTTCGGGATCCTGGCTGACGCTGGGACCCATGAAATTCCGTGCCGTCGTACATCACACTCAGACGCATACGCCTGAACGGGAGCGTCGCGGTCATCGCTACTCCACGAACTCGATCAGCGCCATCGAGGCGGCGTCACCCTTGCGAGCACCGAGCCGGTAGATTCGCGTGTACCCACCATTTTGGCCATCGAAGCGCGGGGCGATGACTTCAAATAGCTTCTCTGTTGCGGGCTTACTACCCAAGCGCGACATGACCAGCCGGCGATGATGCTCGGAGTCTTCACGAGCGATCGTCACCAGCTTCTCGACGAAGGGACGGATGTTCTTCGCCTTGGCCTCTGTCGTCGTCATGCGCTCGTGGAGAATCAGCGAAGCCGCTTGTCCCCGAAAGAGCGCCTTGCGTTGATTGGTATTGCGGCCGAACTTTCGACCGGCCCTCCGGTGCCTCATTTACGGTCTCTCTTCCCAAGGTTGACGAGGATCTAGCTCACTGCCTCTTCGGCTCCGCCATTCGGCGGGATGTTCAGCGACTCGCGAGTATAACCATGCTCGCTGAGCGTTTCCATCAAATCATCGAGCGCCTTCGGACCGAAGTTCCGGATCGAAAGCAACTGTTCGTCATTCATCTGGAGCACCTGGCCCACATATTCGATCTGCTTACTGCGCAGTGCATTCAGAATACGAGGTGGCAAACCGAGGTCGGCTAGCGGCCGAGATTCGATCTCTGGTGGAATCGAACTGCCTTCCTCCTCGACTTCTTCCGCGGCAGCTTCGAAGCCTGCGATCAAGCGTGCATGCTCGACCAGGATCTGCGCTGCGGTCGTGAGCGCTTCTTCTGGGTCGATCGTTCCGTCAGTCTGAATCTCGAAGCTGAGCTTGTCGTAGTCAGTCTGCGGCCCCACACGCGTATGCTCGACGACGTAGTTCACCTTCACAATCGGCGTGAAGATGGCGTCGATCGGAATCTCACCAATGGTCTGCGCCTCTTGCGCTTCCGCTGGAAGATAGCCATGCCCAGTCTGGACGATCAGGTCCATCTCCAGCACGGCGTCATCTTGGTCCAGTGTTGCGATCGGGAACTCAGGATTGACGACCTCGAGTTCGCCGGGCCACTGGATATCGCCGGCCGTGACGATGCCCTTGCCTTCGGCATAGAGCCGGGCGCGAGCCTCTTCGACTGGACCAATCGTCTTGACGCGAACGCGCTTGAGATTCAAGACAATCTCGGTGACGTCTTCTCGAACCCCCGGAATGGTCGCGAACTCATGCCAGATATTCGGGATGCGAGCGCGAACGATCGCAGCGCCGGGAAGTGAACGAAGGAGTATACGGCGCAGCGCATGACCGAGTGTCATGCCGTAGCCACGCTCGAGTGGCTCAATAATGAAGCGACCGTAATTGTGGCCCTCCACTGTGAGGTTGATGTTTGGTTGTTGAATGTCTAGCAATCTGCTTGCCTCCCAAGAGCAGCCAAATTCGAATAGATCGTTAAATGGCGAAGGCGGGCCGCAATAGCCCACCAACTCGCCAACTCTTCCGCACTAGCGGCTGTAATACTCAACCACCAGCTGCTCGTTGATCGGTGGAAGAACCATCTGATCACGAGTTGGTGGATGAAGGACCGTGCCAGATAGTTCCTGGTTGTTTCGTGAGAGCCACTCCGGCAGATCGCGACTTTCGATCTCTTCGGCTACGACCTTGAAGTATTCTTTCTCACGGCTGTTCGGCCGCACCTGGATAACATCGCCTTCTCGGACACGAGCCGACGGGATATCGGTCTTGCGACCGTTGACCCAGATATGGCCATGATTGACGAGCTGGCGTGCCTGCGGACGCGATGTTGCTAGACCAAGGCGATAGACCACGTTATCGAGCCGCATCTCCAAGATGCGGAGAAGGTTTTCACCTGTAACGCCGCCCTGACGATTGGCCTCGGCAAAGTGGCGCTGGAACTGCTTCTCAAGCACGCCGTAAATCCAGCGTACCTTCTGCTTCTCACGCAGCTGCAGTCCGTGTTCTGACGGCCGGCGCTGACGGCGGCTGCCATGCATGCCGGGCGGATTCGTTCGATTTTGCCGGCCACCACCGCGCTTGGCGAAGTGACGCTCGGCCTTCTCATGAAGTGGGACCCCGGTACGGCGGCTGAGCCTCACCTTCGGTCCGGTATATCGTGCCATTAAGCCTCCCGATACTCTCTACAGGCGGGACCGGCAATCTCCCGAATCCCGATGAGGTTTCTGCTCTAGTTGCGCCGTCGCTTGCGTGGCCGGCAGCCGTTGTGCGGGATCGGTGTGCGATCGGTGATGGCTGTGACAGTTAGCCCAGCTGCGGCAAGAGCTCGAATCGCCATCTCACGACCAGCGCCTGGTCCCTTGACGAAGACTTCGACCTCTCGCATGCCATGCTCCATGGCCTGGCGTGCAGCCGATTCCGCGGTAACCTGCGCAGCATATGGCGTGCTCTTGCGAGAGCCTTTGAAGCCGCTGCCACCAGCACTCGCCCACGCAACGGTGTTTCCACGCGGGTCCGTCATTGTGACGATCGTGTTATTGAACGTTGACTGGATATAGACTCGTCCTCGTGGGATATTCTTACGGTCCCGTCGTCGAACTCGAGTCCTACCGCGGCCGCGTCGTCGATCAGCCATGTGCTCTTTGTCCTCCTGGCACTTCTGCTAGGCGCGCTTGCGGCGGCCGATTGCCTTGGCCGGGCCACGCCGTGTGCGAGCGTTCGTCTTGGTTCGCTGGCCCCGGACCGGCATGCTCCGGCGGTGGCGCAGCCCTCGATAGCACCCGATATCCATCAGGCGCTTGATATTCATGTTCACTTCGCGACGGAGATCACCTTCGACGATCATCTCTCGTTCGATGATCTCGCGAAGGCTGGTGACCTCGGCATCGGTGAGATCGCGCACTGGTGTCGATGCTTCGATGCCAGTTTCATTGAGGATCTGCTGCGCGGTGCTCCTGCCGATACCATAGATATAGGTCAGTGAAATTCCCACTGCCTTGTCGCGCGGAATGTCTACTCCTGCAATGCGCGCCATCGTTCGCTCCCTGTGCTTCTATTAGCCTTGGCGTTGCTTATGCTTCGGATTGGTGCAGATCACTCGGACGACTCCGCGCCGCCGAACAATCTTGCAGCGATCGCAGCGCTTTTTGACCGATGCTGATACTTTCATCTCTGCCCACTCCTCGTTGGCGAAGCAACACCCAATCTGAGCGTGCTACGTCCTCAATCGATAGGTAATGCGACCTCGCGAAAGGTCATACGGTGAGAGTTCAATTCGAACTCGATCGCCGGGAAGGATGCGAATGTAATTCATGCGCAATTTCCCAGAAACATGGGCAAGCACCTCATGGCCGTTGTCAAGCTCGACGCGGAACATCGCGTTTGGCAGTGGCTCGGTAACTTTGCCTTCGACTTCAATTACGTCCTTTTTGGCCATACAACTCCAGTAACCATGGCACACCAACAGTGACGCGTGCGTTTTCGCGCCACAACGCCAAATTCTATCACATCAGCGGTGCCATGTAAGGGCCTCCGGCCCATCATCGGTGATTACCACCGTATGTTCGTAATGCGCAGCCGCGGAGCCGTCTTTGGTGACGACGGTCCAACCGTCCTCCAGCTCCACGACCTCGTCTCCCCCGGCCGTGAGCATCGGCTCTATCGCCAGCGTCATGCCAGGTTGGAGCCTTGCGCCTGTCCCTGCAGTGCCCCAATTGAGCACCGACGGATCCTCGTGCATTTGCCAGCCTATGCCGTGGCCACCGTACTCACGAACGATCCCGTAGCC
>CAYNTE010000156.1:0-6512 GCA_964399615.1 uncultured Thermomicrobiales bacterium | reverse complement strand
CTGATCCTTCAAGCTCAGGTTTTCGAGACGATCGCCCGCAAGTTGCTCAGTTAACCCCACGGCAAACCGGCCTGAACATGCCAGAACCCCGTCGACATTGACGGGATTCTGGCGTTTGAGATCTAGCGGGAGAGACGGTTATGGTGACCGCTCAAACACCTGCACGCGGTGGTTACCGGTATCGAGCACATAGACTTCGCCTTTCCCGCCGATCTCGACACGCGTCGGTGCATTGAACGCACCGGCAGTCGAGCCAGCGGTCCCAAATTGCGTCAGATAGCTGCCGTCCGGCCCAAAGTCTCGTACCCGGTCGTTGGCACTGTCGACGATGAACACGTTGCCACCGGCGTCGACGCCCACGCCCCGGGGCTTGTCGAATGGACCTCCCGGAGAGCTTGCACCATTCCAGGTTGCCTTGTGGTTGCCACTGCGGTCAAAGACCTGGACGCGATTATTCTGCGTGTCCGCAACGTAGACCCGGTCACCGTAGACCACGATATCCCAGGGGGTATCGAATTGCCCGTCACCTTGACCAGGTTGACCCCAGGCAGTCAAGAGATTGCCGCTGCTGTCAAACTTCTGCACTCGGTTCCGCTGCGCGTCGACCACATAGACGTTTCCGTCGCCATCCGTGGCCAGCCCGCGCGGTTTCTCGAACTTGCCGTCGGTCGACCCTGTCTCGCCCCATTCAGTCACGAAGACGCCATCGAGTGTGAATTTAATGATGCGGTCGTTGCGATCATCAGCAACATAGAGGTGCCCGTCACTGCTGGCAGCCAGTGCGACCGGGTCCTCGATCTGGCCCTGATACTGTCCTGGTTCTCCGATATTGCGCAGGTAAGTTCCAGCCTCGTCGAAGACCTGGATGCGATCGTAGGTGGCATCCGAGAGATAGAGGTGTCCGTCAGCGTCGCCCGCCATACCCAGCGTGTCGTCAGCAAATCGACCCCGACGCGCATCTCTCCAATCCTCGATAAGGTTCAGGCCGCTACCAGCGTCGTACTTCTCAAGCAGGTTTTCATCGCCATCGATGACATAGAGCTGCTCGTTCTCGTCAACCGCCAGTCCAGGGAAGTGATCGAGCGTATTGACGCCTCCCGGGTAGTCGTAGTTGTTCTTGAGATTCCCGTCATAGTCGAACGTGAGGAGCTTCTTGTCGTAGCTATCGGTCACATAGACGTAGCCACTTGGGGCATGGACCGAGAGCCCGCCTGGTCGCTCGACTCCGCATGCCGAATCTGTGGTCCACTCATCGAAGTCCTGACCGAACTGATTGAGCCTCGAGACCCTGCAACTCGCGTGGTCCAGCACGATGACGTAGGAGTTATAGACGTCAATCCCCGAGACCGATGCAAAGGTTGATCCAGTGGACGTCCCGGAATCCCAGTCGTCCACGAAGGCTCCAGTGGTGTCCAGCTTCACGACCCGCCTGTTGCCGGCATCGGTCACGTAGATGTTTCCTGAAGCATCGACGGTAACACCATTCGGATACAAGAACTTTGGACTCCCATTCCCTTCGCCGTCGAAGGCATCCAGGAACTTGCCGTTACTATCGAACTTCTTGATCAGGTGATTACCTGAGTCCGCAACGTAGACATTTCCCGATGAGTCCACTGCGACACCTTGCGGGTTGTCGAACTGATTGTCACCCGAGCCAGATTCGCCCCACATCGTCACGAACGCGCCATTTGCCGTGAACTTCATAACCCTGTCGGCACCACCGTCGGTGATATAGATGTATCCGTCTCCACTCTCGCCAACACCATACGGCGCGACCATGGCGGCATTCGGGTCAACCGGGAGTCCCCACTGCCGCTGATAGACATACTCCCCGGCTTGCTCATCAGGTGGCGTCTCAGTCACGGTCGGCACTGCGGTCTCGGTGGCTGTTGCGTTGGGGGCTTCGGTGCCGTCTGGCGGCGCAGTGCCGTCATCTTGCGGCAGCTGGCCGTAACGCCAGAGATAGTAATGCTGACCAACGTTACCCGCTTCGACCTGCCAGCCAGGCTCATTCCCCGGCGTGTAGGTCAGGCGGCGCCGCTCAAAGCATTGCAACAACACATCTTGATATGTCGCAGCCACCTTCACCTTGGCCCAGTACGCCTCGGTGATTGGCAGCCCCGTCGCATAGAACGGGTTAACGAAGAGTGGGGCGGTCAGGTGGTTCCCATTCTCGTAGACCGTCCCTGACGAATTCATGAATGCCCAGAACGGGCTAGCAACCTGATGATCAATGCCTGGCATCGTCACTCGATAGGCTGATGTAACGCCGTAACCAGCAGTCGAGGGGTCGTCTGTGACCCTACCGGACTGGTCGATACGTACGGTGATCACTGATCCATTTGGGCGTGCAGGGGCATTCAATAGGCCGGCAAGTGTCTGGTAGGTCACGCCCGTCGAATCATCCTGATCCCCCGCGACGTTGCCTCCTGCGGGCGCGCGCTGCTCGAACGAACCATCACCCACCTGCAGATTACCCGTTACCATCTCGATGACCAGCAACCCGTTGGTTACATCCCAGGGCGCAGTTGCACGACTGCTGTTGTCCTCCATGCGGGACTTGTCGAAGTACTGCACCGTGCGCACGCCGTTCGACCCCTCCATATATGGCTCCTCCAGCGCTCCGGTGAACGCCCCGTCGCCCCACATCCAGGTGCGGCTGACCAGTCCGCTATCCACCGGCTCATCAGTCCGCTCCCAGGTGCGCTGGAATGCTGCCGTCGCCGGCTCGGCGGCATGGGTGCGAATGACCGTCACAACCGTCAAGCCAATGAGCGCGCAGGCCACGAGCGCCACCACCCGCCTTCTCCATAATCGTGGTCGCGATCGATTCCGGATTCCTAGCGACTTCATCGGTTGCTTCAGGCTTGTCTCAATCATGATCGGTTCCCCTCGTCCAGCGACTCAAGCGCCATCCACCTGGAACGCGAAATGGCCATGGCGCATACACGTTTCCAGAGCTTGAGCAGGCGGGGCGCTCGCGCTCGACCGTATTGCCGCGCGGTAGCGTGCCGTTCCACAAGGTTTTGCAGTCGCTCGCGGCGGGCTTGCTCCGTAACGATCTGCATGGTTGCAGGATGTGGTGAGATCATGGACTCTTCCCATCGTTGAATGAGCCAGAACTACTTCTTGCAGCCGCAGCAATCACTCGAAGGCATTGAGACCGAGCCGGGGACGTGCGGCTGTTAGAGGCAGCTTGATGGGCTGAGGCGCAGTTGACCACGAAACATGCTCACAGTTTCAGTCACAGCTTCCGTGGCCGTGAGATGCGCCCGGCAAACTGTCGCCGTGATAAGATTGCCGCCGATCAAATGTCATGAAAGATTCGCCGCGTACGGGAGATCAGTCAGGATGTCCGGTACTGACGAAGTCCAATCCCGCCATCCTCAGCTGACCTTCGCGCAGCTCTTGAAGCGCCTGCGCCTCGCCGCCGATCTCACCCAGGAAGAGCTGGCTGAACGCGCCGATGTCAGCGCACGATTAATCAGCGACATCGAACGCGGCACGATCAAGCGATCGCGACGCGACACTGTCCAGATGCTCGCTGATGGACTGGAGCTTTCAGGCGGCGAGCGCGAGACATTCACGGCAATCGCGCGCCGCAAGCCCCCACCTACCGCCCTTATCCAGCAACCGTCTGGGCAACCGAGACTGGATGTCCCTTCGAGTCCAATCGAGCTCATTGGTCGCGAGCGAGAGATAACCGCGATCACGTCATTTCTGAACCAGCCCGAGGTGCGTTTGCTGACGCTGAACGGTCCGGGCGGAGCAGGTAAGACCCAGCTCGCGCTTGCGGCAGCCAAACGCATCGCAAGCACGTTTCCAGACGGTGTGGTCTTCGTCGATCTCGCGCCACTCATCCGGGCCCAAGATGTGGTCCCGACGATCGCACGATCCCTTGATATCGCGGGACGGCCCGGAGCGGATCGCCTGGATCTCGTCATTGCGGAATTGCAGGAGCGGCGCCTGCTTCTGATCCTCGACAACATGGAGCATGTCGTCGCTTCAGCACCCGAGATCTCCCAGCTTGTACAGAGGTGCCCCGATCTGACCATCCTGGTCACAAGCCGCCAGCCGCTGCACCTGCGCGCTGAGCGGGAGTACTCAGTCACGCCACTAGCACTGCCGGATCTCGAGTCACTGCCGGACCTCATTGAATTGAGTCGGGTTGCGGGTGTCGAGTTGTTTGTGCGCCGGGCAGAGGCGGCCAGGCAGGGATTCGCACTCACCCAGATGAATGCACGCTCCGTCGCTGAGATCGTCGTTCGCCTCGATGGGCTGCCGCTGGCGATCGAGCTGGCCGCGTCCAGAATCAAGATCATGTCACCAGCCGAACTCCTAGACCATCTCCAGCAACGCCTTCCACTCCTTACCGGAGGTGACAGCGACACGCCTGCCAGACAGCGCACGCTGAGAGCCGCGATCGACTGGAGCTACGACCTTCTAGATCATCGAGAACGTCAGCTCTTCCAGCGGCTAGCCGTCTTTACCGGTGGCTTCGGGCTGGATGCTGTCGAGCGAGTCGGACCTCCAGCCGAGGCAGAAGCTCCCCAGCAGGTCCAGGTGCTCGATTCGCTCTCCTCTCTGGTTGACCGGAACCTGCTCCAGACTCTCGACCCCGCAGAAGACGATGATCAAACTCGAACCCGCTTTAGGATGCTTGAGACGATTCGCGAATATGCGCTGGAGCGCCTGTCTGGGTCGACCGATGAGATAGCTGCCCGCGACCGGCATGCCGAGTGGTGTGTTGAGCTTGCTGAGACCGCCGAATGGGAATTGATCGGCCCGAACCAGGTGGAGTGGTTCGCCACCATGCGGCGCGAGGTCAACAACGTCCGGGCGGCTTTGACCTGGGCAATCGAAACCGGACAAGCAGAACCAGCCCAGCGCATCTGCGGAGCTATCTGGCGGTTCTGGGTTGCGGAGTCGCAGTTGTTTGAAGCTCGTGACTGGACCAGTCAGTCTCTGGCCATCAGCGACAGTGTTACGCGCCGCTCGCGAGCTCGCACGCTCAATGCTGCCGGCATTGTGGCGCACCAGCTGGGTGACTTTGAAACAGCCGAGTCCAGCTTCAAGGAAGCGCTCTCGACCTATGAGGCGCTGAAGGATACAAGAGGCGTCGCGTATTCACTCGGGAACCTCGGCGTGATTAGTGATGTCCAGCAGGATTATCGGGCGGCAAATGAACGCTACACCCGAGCGCTCGGTGTCTTTCGCGAGATCAATGACCTCAGTCACGTCGGCTTTATGCTGGGCAACCTTGGCCTAATTGCCTACTTTCAGGGCGAGTACGAGCGCGCGAATACGCTCCTCAACGAATCTCTGGAGAATGCCCGCCAGCGGAGTGATCGCGACAGCGAGGCAATCGTGCTTGGCAATCTCGGACTCACGGCCACGGCACAAGGGGAGTTTGAGCGCGCCGAAGACCTCAATGCCGAGGCGCTGAAGATCCGGCTGGAACTACCCAATCGAAGCCACCTCGCTCGTTGCTTCGAGAACTTTGCCCTGAACGCCACGGGCATGGGTGTGCCGGAGCGCGCGGTTCGATTCTTCGCCGCGGCTTCAGCGTTGCGGGCCGAGATTGGCAGCTCGCTCCCGCCCAATGATCTGGAACACCATGAACGCGCAATCCGCCGCTTGAGATCGCTGCTTACTGGGCAGCAATTCTCGCGGGCCTGGGAAGCAGGCGTGCTGTCGCCGCTCGACGAGATCATCGGCGAGGCAGTGCGACCTGGCGCGCAAATCACTCAACGCGACGTGTCGGGGCCGATGCCCACATCGTGACACCAACAGCGATGAAATGAAGGTGTCCGTTCGTGAGCGCGCGCATTGATTATCATTGATGTGGTAGCCGAATTCGTATACAATTATTTAGAACACTTGTTCTGTACGTCCGAGCCGAAAAGAGCGCAATAGCGCGGGAAGGTTGACACGCGATATGCCACAAGAAACCGAACGCGAGAAGGCCATCGACCTGGCGATCGCGTCCATTGAGAGACAGTTCGGCAAAGGCTCAATTATGAAGATGGGCGACCAGACAGGCGTCCAGATTGCCTCGATCCCGACCGGCACCATAGCGCTCGATCTGGCGCTGGGTATCGGCGGTATTCCTCGCGGCAGAATCACGGAAATCTATGGCCCTGAGTCGAGCGGTAAGACGACCCTTGCTCAGCACATCATGGCCGAAGCCCAGAAGCTCGGCGGCACCGCTGCACTCATCGACGCCGAGCACGCGTTCGATCCACTCTACGCCGAGAAGTGTGGGCTGAATCTCGACAATCTACTGATCTCTCAACCTGATACCGGCGAGCAGGCACTTGAGATCACCGAGACCCTCGTGCGCTCTGGCGCGATCGACGTCATCGCTATCGACTCTGTCGCTGCACTGGTGCCACGAGCCGAGATCGAGGGCGACATGGGTGATTCCCACGTCGGCTTGCAAGCTCGCCTGATGAGCCAGGCGCTGCGTAAGTTGACCGGCGCAATCTCGCGCTCCAAGACATCGGTCATCT
>CAYNTE010000155.1:0-6658 GCA_964399615.1 uncultured Thermomicrobiales bacterium | reverse complement strand
TGGCTCAAAATGCAAGGAACCGCGGCGGACGACGTCGCAGACGTCGATCGCGCGAGGATCAAAACGGAATGCCGACAACTGGACGCGGAACGACTGTCGTCGAGCCGGTAGGGCCAATTAACTTGCCACCCGCAATTTCGGTCGGCGCGCTCGCCGATTTGCTCAACCGCTCTGGTGTCGAGGTCATCCGCGTCCTGATCGACCTGGGCGTCATGGCAACCATCAATCAGCAGATCGATCGTGACATCGCCAGCCAGGTCGCTGCCCACTTCGAAGTCGAGGTTGAAGAGGACGAGGCTGTCGACGAGAGTGCCGAGCGCGATGAAATACAGGCAGCAATCAGCGAGAGTGCGGCGGACCCACGCGCCAAGGAGCGCCCGCCGATCGTCACGATTCTGGGTCACGTCGACCACGGCAAGACGAAGCTCCTCGATGCTATTCGCGAGACTAAGGTAGAAGGCAGCGAGGCTGGGGGCATCACCCAGCGCATCGGTGCCTATCAGGTCGAGGTCAACAAGAAGAAGATCACCTTCATTGACACCCCGGGCCACGAAGCCTTTACCGCTATGCGTGCCCGCGGTGCCCAGGTCACTGACATCGCGATCCTCGTGGTGGCTGCCGATGACGGTGTCATGCCACAAACGCGCGAGGCCATCAGCCACGCAAAAGCTGCTGGCGTCCCGATCATCGTGGCGATCAACAAGATGGATCTGCCGACTGCCAATCCCGATTACGTCAAGCAACAACTCGCCGAGGCGGAAGTCATTCCCGAGGAATATGGTGGTGACGTCCCGGTTGTTGAGCTCTCCGCCCGAGAACGAACCGGAATCGACGAACTTCTGGAGATGATCCTGCTTGTCGCTGAGCTCCAGGAATTGAAGGCCAATCCGCATACCTCCGCAGTCGGCGTCGTTATCGAGGCCGAGCTGGAACGAACCCGCGGTGTCGCGGCATCGCTTCTGGTGCAGTCCGGCACGTTGCAGCTGCGAGATATCATCGTCGCAGGTGGGACCTATGGTCGTATCCGTGCGATGGAAGACGATCGAGGCAAGAGCATTCGTCGTGCCGGCCCAGCAACGCCGGCGGTAGTCTTCGGACTCTTTGACCTACCCGCAGCCGGTGATGTCTTCCGTGTCGTTGAGGACGAGAAGACAGCGCGTGACACGGCCGAGGAACGCCAGGCGCAAATTCGCGCCGAGTCGAGCCAGACACGCATGAATCTGGATCAGTTCTATACCCAAATCCAGGAGGGCGAAGCGCGCGAGCTGCCGCTGGTGCTGAAGGCCGAGAGCCAAGGGTCACTCGGAGCAGTCCAGGGCAGTCTCTCCAAACTGGCAGAGACGGTCGACGAGGTTGCTCTGACGATGGTTCACTCCGGTACCGGTGGCATAACTGAATCAGACGTCAACCTCGCGGTTGCTTCCGGCGCGATCATCATTGGATTCAACGTCCGGCCAGACGCTGCCGCAAGAAGACTGGCCGACCGCGAGCATATTGATATTCGCTTCTACGACGTCATCTATCACTTGACCGAGGACATTCAGCAAGCGATGACTGGTCTTCTAGAGCCAGAGCGTCGCGAAGTCACCGACGGCTATGCCGAGGTACGTGATACCTTCCGGCTCCCGAACCGCGTCGTCGTCGCCGGTTGTCACGTTATCGACGGAAAGATCGCCCGTAATGCCCGCGCACGAGTACTCCGAAGTGGTGCGGTCATTGCGGACACGACTTTCGCCTCACTCAAGCGATTTAAAGATGACGTGCGCGAGGTCCAGGCTGGCTACGAGTGTGGCCTGACACTAGATGGCTTCAACGACTTTGAAGAAGGTGACACCATCGAGGCCTATCACGTCGAAGAAATCGCCCGCGGTTAGCGGCCGACGGAGGTTCAGAGCTAAGTCATGAGCGGTCGGCGACAGCGTCAAATCGAATCGCTCCTGCGCATCGAGCTGAGTGACATCATTCAGCGTGAGGTTCGTGACCCTCGACTCGGATTCGCCAGCATCACGCAGGTCCACGTAAGCAAGGACCTCAGCCATGCTCGCGTGATGGTGAGCATCTTTGGAACCGACGAGGAACGCAAACAGTCGATCGAAGCTCTCCAGCATGCGCAGGGGTACATTCGCAAACAGCTTGCACCTCGCATTCGCCTGCGCAAGACCCCGGCGCTCCTCTTTGAGCTCGATGAATCGCTCGAACATGCCGAGCACATCAGCCGCATTCTTTCCGAGCTTGAGATTCCCCCCGAGACTGAAGATCAGGATGGCAAGGAGCCGGGAGAAAATTGAACGAGTCATCACGTCACGAGGCCTTGGCAGACGTTAGAATAGCTGCGCCAGAAATACGCAAATTGATTCAAGATGCCGAGAGACTAGCTATTCTCACGCATGCCCGGGTCGATGCCGACGCTATGGCCTCGCTCATCTCGATGCGTCTCGCTGCCCAGGCACTTGACGGTGCCTGCGTCCTTAGCGCTCCTGGTGACGCCAGTATCCCGCCATCGCTGGACTTTCTGGCGGGCCAGCTGGAGCATCAGAACGTCGGCGAAATTGATGCTGGCTTCGACCTCGTCATCTTTGTCGATTGTGCAGACCGATCGCGAGCAGAGCCCCTCAGTGGCACGGTGCTCGATGCTTCGCCTGGCGCCTCGGTAATCAACATCGATCATCACGTCACCAACACGCGGTTCGGTGACCTGAATCTCGTTATCCCAGCAGCTGCCGCGACCGCCGAAATCATTACCGTGCTCTTTGCTGAGCTCGGGATTCCGATTGACAAGCGAACCGCAACGTCGCTGCTCGCGGGAATCTACGGCGATACACTCGGGCTCAAGACCCCAAGCACGACCCCCCATGCAATGCGGGTCTCCGCCGACCTCGTCGAGGCTGGCGCTCATCTTGATCTGATCGTTGATCATCTCTTCCGTGAGAAGCCATTCTCAACGGTCAAGCTCTGGGGCGAGGCGCAACGCCGGGCAGATTGGCATGGACGCCTGGTCTGGACCAAGGTCGACAACAAGATGCTCCACGAGGCTGAGGCGCTGCCGACCGAGACTGAGGGGCTGGTCAACTTCCTGGCGGGAACGATTGGTGCATTCGCTGCTGCAGTCGTTCAGGAAGCGAGCGATGGCTGGCGCGTGAGCCTGCGCTCAACGACTGAAGGTGTCGATGTCTCCGAGATTGCCAAGCAATTTGGTGGTGGCGGGCATCCGCGCGCCGCAGGTTGCCGCCTCGCACCGGGGAACGAAGCTCTCAACCAGTTCCTCGACACCGTCAAGACAACCCTCGATCAATTACCCGACCAAGCGAATATCCGGACTTCCGGTGACGCGGACTGAGCCATTCTCTGGCGGCGTCCTGCTGGTCGACAAGGACCGCGGCTGGACGTCGCATGATGTCGTAGCTCGCCTCAGGAAGCTGACCGGCATTCGCCGCACCGGCCATGCAGGCACGCTCGATCCCTTCGCAACGGGCCTGCTAGTCGTTGCGCTCGGCCCGGCAACGCGTCTCCTACGCTTCGCACAAGAGCTCGACAAGACCTACATCGCCGATCTCGAACTCGGCGCCACCAGCACGACGCTTGACATCGAAGGTGAGATAACCCGGCGTCAGCCAAGTCCTACCTGGCCTGATCTAGATCATGTCCGCACCGTGCTCGACAAATTCACCGGCGAAATCGATCAAATTCCACCTCGCCACTCAGCAATCAAGGTGCAGGGCCGGCGACTCTACGAACTTGCTCGCGCCGGCGAGGACGTTGAAATTCCGATTCGACAGGTGCGAATCCAGAGCATTGACATACTGGATTTTGAACCGCCTCTGCTTCGTATTCTCGTTGAATGCGGATCAGGTACGTATATACGATCGCTCGCGCGAGATATCGGCGAGGAACTGGGAACTGGAGCGTATTGCACTGCGTTGCGGCGCTTGAAGATTGGGCAGTTTGATGTCGAATCTGCCCAGCGTGTCGACCAGCTGGCCGAGCTATCTCCTGAAGAGATCCGTCTCACTCACATGCATCCACCCGACTACCTTGTCCAGGGGTTGCCTGTCTGTCGCCTGGATCAGACAGGCGTAGACGGTTGGTTCCACGGCTCGAAAGTCGTTTGCAGCGAAATGCTGGCGGATTCGGGTACTATGGCACGGGTATATGGGCCGGGCCGATCCTTTCTCGGCATCGGCGAAGTGCTCGAATCGGGTGAGATTCAACCTCGGGTAGTATTTCCAGATCATCGTGGGGGCGATCAGGAGTGAACGAATTTCCGGACGCAGCGCTACAACAATTTGATGCGATTTCACCAGGCGCACACGCCGTCACCATTGGCAACTTCGATGGCCTGCACCGTGGTCATCAGTATTTGCTCCAGCGACTGAAAGAGCATGCCGAGCGGCTCAGTGTTCGAACGCTTGTCGTCACCTTCGAGCCTCATCCTGTCACGGTCCTTCGTCCAGATGCGGGTCTCAAACGACTGATGCCTCCCGAGAAGAAGGTGCAGGCTCTCCAGTCACTCGGGATCGACAACATCCTCATTGTTCCGTTTGATCTTGCATTTTCCGCGGTCCGCGCTCGCACCTTCCTCGATGCGCTGCGTGTGCATGCCGACCCACGAGTGGTCATCGTCGGCGAAGGTTTCAAGTTTGGCCACAAGCGCGAAGGCGACGAGACGTTGTTGCGAGAGTACGCTGCGCAGCATGACTTCGAAGTCGATATCTTGCAGCCCTATGGACCCGACGGCACGCGAATAGGCAGCAGTGGGATTCGACAGGCCCTGGTTGAGGGCCGCCTGGACGACGCTGAGAACGCGCTCGGCAGGCGGTTCCGCTTGGAAGGCGCTGTCGAGCATGGGGTCGCGCGCGGCAGAGACCTGGGATTTCCGACCGCCAACCTCGCCATCCTCGATGACCTCCTGATCCCTTCTGATGGCATCTATTCCTCCTACGTCCGGATCGACGGCGGCTCACCGCTGGCATCGATGACCTATATCGGTCAGAGCCCGACTTTCGAGCCGCGACAGCGCACCGTCGAAGTCAATATTCTTGACTTTCACGGAGATATTTACGCCAGTAACGTTGAGATAGAGTTCGTGCGATTCATTCGTCACGACCAGCAATTCGACAATCCTGATGCCCTGATTGAGCAAATTCAGCTCGATGAACACATGATCCGAACCAGCCTCGAAGAGTCCGAACCTGAACCCGATGAAGGAGCGATCCATTGACGAGCCCCGACCGCCCGACCGTGCCACCGCCAACCGAGGCGCAAATTGAAGAGCTCCTCACCAGAGGCGTCGTAACGGTCGAGATCCGCGAGAATCTGGAGAAGAAGCTCAAATCAGGACGACAACTACGGGTCAAGATGGGCTTCGACCCGAGCGCGCCAGATATCCACCTCGGTCACACGATCGGAATGCGCAAGTTGCGTGCATTTCAAGAGCTCGGTCACAAAGTCGTCATCATCGTCGGTGATTGGACAGCGCAGATCGGCGATCCCTCTGGCCGGTCCGCCCAGCGACAGATGTTGACGGCCGAAGAAGTCAAGGAGCACGCCCAGACGTATCTCGACCAGTTCTTCACCGTCGTCGATCCAAACCCCGAGCTCGTTGAGATTCGCTGGCAATCCACCTGGTTTGGCGACTTCGACCTTGCCGATGTTATGCGGCTCACTAGCAAATTCACCGTTGCCCAGATGCTCGCTCGCGACGACTTCACCAATCGCTACAACCAGGGAGCACCGATCGGGATCGTCGAGTTTCTGTATCCCCTGCTTCAGGCATACGACTCGGTCGCCGTCGAGGCAGATGTCGAGATGGGCGGCACCGATCAGACATTCAACCTGCTCGTGGGACGTGATATCCAGCGCGAGATGGGACAACCACCGCAAGATATCCTGACGGTGCCGATCCTCGTGGGGACCGACGGAGTCCAGAAGATGAGCAAGAGTCTCGGCAACTACGTCGGAGTTAGTGAGCCACCGGCGGAGATGTACGGCAAGCTTATGTCAATTCCCGATGCCATCTTGCCCGACTATCTAACGCTCGCCTCGACCATCCCGGCCGGCGAGCTGGCTCAACTTCTGGAGAGTTTGAACGATCCAGCGACTAACCCTCGAGATGTGAAAGATCGCATGGCTGCCAATATCGTCGAAGCATTTCATGATCGTGCAGCGGCGGAGGCAGCACGCGAAGCGTTCCAGCGTGTTTACCGTGAGCACCAGGCTCCTGAAGACATGCCCGAGAAATCGGTCAACTACCCAGCCTCCATCGTCGATCTTCTGAAAGTAGCTGAACTCGTCAATAGTAACAACGAAGCGCGCCGGTTGATCAAGCAGGGTGGAGTTCGCATCGACGGGGAGCGAGTGGAGGACGCCGAGCTCGTCTGCTCCTTCGACCGTCCAGTCGTGCTCCAAGCGGGCAAACGCAGATTCGTGAGGCTCGTAAGTAGCTGAGGGCGAAATCGTAGATGATCCTGATATAATTGGGTGCCTGAATGGCGGGGTGTGGCGCAGCCTGGCAGCGCGCGGCGTTTGGGACGCTGAGGTCGGAGGTTCGAATCCTCTCACCCCGACCAATTTCTCTTAGCCCTTTGCGGGGGTAACTCAGTTGGTAGAGTTCCTGCCTTCCAAGCAGGCTGTCGCGGGTTCGAGTCCCGTCCCCCGCTCC
>CAYNTE010000154.1:2296-6680 GCA_964399615.1 uncultured Thermomicrobiales bacterium | reverse complement strand
CCCGGTCCCCGATCCCCGCCCCAAGCGCTACACTAAAGCCCACACCGGACCGACCCGCGAGCCCGGAAAGGCACACATCCACATGAGCACCAATTGGGAAGATCTCAACGGCAAAGAAGTCTATCGGGGCATCACCCGCCGCACCCTCTCCGGCGAGCACACCACCATCACCCGTTACATCTACCAACCTGGCAGCATCTATCCGCTTCACCAGCACCCCGAGGAGCAAATCACCGTCGTCCATAGCGGCCAGATCGCCTTCGATATTGCCGGCAAGCGCACCATTCTCACCAAGGGCGACGTTGCCATCATCCCTGCCAACACTCCACACGGCGCACAAGTCATCGGCTCCGAAACAGTCGTCACCGATAACTACCTCCCCACCGGCAACCGCACCCCACCTGATTACCAATAAGACCCTGAACCCGTAGAGAAGCACCGCCGGCGCGTCTCAAGCTACAACCAGGACATTGCCCCATGAGGCGCAGCCATCAATTACGACTCGATCGCACCCGCCACTTCCACAAAGTGGGCGTTGTACATCACTCCCAGGATATTCCCGAACGGATCAATCACCGAGGCCGTCACGAAACCCTCGCCACGCTCGACAGGCCCTTCATACTCGGCAGCCCCCATCGCAAGCAGCCGGCGGTAGGTCTCGTCCAGATCATCAACATGCCAATACAACATCACGCCCCCCGGCTCAGTCCCCGCACCGCTCGGCCGAAACCGGCTATTGATGATGCCCAGTTCGGACTGATAATCACCGAAGCGAAATTCGACATAGGCTGGTCTACCATCAGGACCCGGACGCTCGAAGTAGGCATCGACGCCCAGCAATTCGGCATACCAAGCCTTCGCCGCCTCAACATCATCCGCCCAAAAATTCACCGTCGCCGGTCCACGCAACATCACTCAGTCCTTAATCCTTTGTTACACAGGGCCCATCAACGCCTTAATTGACGACCTCGCGGACCTTCCCGTCCTCGATTCGTTCACTCAGGGGATATGTAGCCTGGTCCCAGGCGCCTTGACGATACTGACCCTACCGCCAGGTCGCCTTCTCCACCAAGTCCGCGTGGTGCTCCGCCTGATGCTCCTGTGTTCCTTTGATTACCGCCGGACCCAGACCAAGCGGGTAATCGCCCAGCCACGCGAAACGCCCCGGCTCCATCAGATCGCGCTCCGGCATTGCCTTAACTGCGCGCTCGATCCGGTTCAGCACGTCATCTGACTCTTCGATGACCTGCGACAGAGATTTCTCACGGTCCTGCTCAAAGAGCCAGGCATTGATCTCGTCGAGGTTCTCCTCTTCGGTCCAGTCGTTCGGCCAGACTGTCGCAGGCTCGTCCCCGACGACACCTGCCTCTAGCCGCGCTGCCGTCAGCAACCGCCAGCCATTGAGATGGGCAACCAAATCCTTGAATTCCCACGCCTCATACTCGCTGCCGGGAGGAGCAGCACCGCGATCCGCCGCCGAAGCTGCCAGCTCATGAATCTCATCTCGAATCTCCTGGATCACCTGCAGCAGATCCTCACGCGTCTCTAGTTCGCTCACGAGTGGATACCTCTCCATGGGTTCGGGTTTCGTCGTATTGGCAACTCTAAACTATCACCAGCGTCACTCGCCAAGTCCCATCATCGCCAGCAATTCCGGCAGCTTCTCGTCCATCGATGCGATCAACTCGGGCACGCCCTCGGGAAGCTCCACCCAGTAGCACTCGAACAAGATCTCCTCTTCATCGCCTTCCGAGGGATCTCGTTCGATATGCTGCCAGACCCCCGGCACCGGGCCATCAGCTGTCACGTGGTAGTAGAAGCGATGCTGGATGCCATCGCGACCATAGGGCGTCAGATCAAACTCAGCCTCGCCCAGGAATGCGCCGAGTCGCAGACCCTCCAGCCCCGTCTCCTCGAATGCCTCTCGCAGCACCGCATCCACCGGCTGCTCGTCCGGCTCGACCGTCCCACCGGGAACCTGAATCCCCGCCTCCGGATCATTCACATGCCGGAAGACCAGCAACTGCTCCCCATGCGTGATGTACGCCATCGCTCGACGCTTGACTGACCCCACCGTCATTATCCTTCTGTTACATCGAATAGCCGCGCTAGATGATAATCCATCACCGACAGCGCCTCATCAGCCGACCGCTGCCCGACCAGCACGCTCGTGCCCAGCCCGTGGTTGATCGACAACAACCGCGCAGCTTCCAGCCTGGTATCGAGGTCGCTCGCAATCTCACCACCCGCCTTGGCTCGATCCAGCACCTCCGTCAGACGAACCTCGAGTCGATTCGGACCACTCACGAACGGCTCGGCGGCCAGATCGGGATCGGTCATCGCCAGCACCGCGTACGACGTCCACAAGAGCTGAAACGTCCGGCTTCGCTCGTCAGTCGGCAGCGCTTCGGCGAAGAACGACTCCAGCACAGCCCGTGCCGACCCCGGCTCCGGCGTCTCCGCCAGCCTGGCCTGCCAGCGCTCGTTACTCTGCTCTTCAAGATGGCGCAGCGCTGCGTACATCAGTCGCGCCTTCGTCTCGAAGTAGTACTGCACCAGCCGCAGCGAGACCCCTGCCTCCCGTGCAACCGACCGCATCGTGACGGCGTGCAGCCCCTCGCGCGCGGCCACCCGAATTAATCCGTCGATGATTTGCTCTCGCCTCTGATCGGTGTCTGCTCTCCTGGGCATGTCCGCTCCACTTCGTTGCAGCCTGAATGATACATATGTATCATAACGGGTCGTAGCTGGTCACAAGGAGGTGTTCTATCTCAAAAGCCACGGTTCAATCCCCAACCATCCCCACCGAGTGCACAGCCATCGCCAGTCGCTGGACACTCGCCCTCGTTTGTCTCGCCCAGTTTATGGTGGTGCTCGATATCTCGGTCGTCAATGTCGCCTTACCGTCGATTCAACAAGCTCTGCACATCGATCGAGTCGATCTCCAGTGGATCGTCAATGCCTATGCGCTAACCTTCGCGGGCTTCCTCCTCTTCGGCGGCCGGCTTGCCGACATCTACGGACAAAAGCGCATCCTGATCACCGGCCTCAGCGTCTTCACGCTCGCGAGCCTGGCAGGTGGTCTTGCCACCAGTGCCAGGCTGTTGATCACTGCCCGAGCCTGCCAGGGGCTCGCCGCCGCAGTGCTCGCTCCGGTCACCCTCACCATCATCACCACCAACTTCCCCGAAGGATCACAACGCACCCGCGCCGTCGCCACCTGGGCCGCCGTCAGCTCGGCAGGAGGCGCAGTCGGCAACATCCTCGGCGGCCTGCTCACCCAATATCTCTCCTGGCGCTGGGTATTACTGATCAACGTCCCGATCGGCAGCCTGGCCCTGCTCCTGGCCATCCGGTTCCTCATCGCTGACAAAAATCGACCCGCCCACCGCAGCGTCGACCTGCTGGGAGCCATGCTGGCGACGATCGGCCTTGCCGGACTCACCTACAGCATCACCCACTTCAACCAAGCTGGCTGGGATTCGCCCACTACCATCGCACTCATGACGCTCAGCATCATCGCCCTGGTCGCATTCGTGATCTACGAGGCCCGTATCGCCACCGCACCGCTGCTCCCGCTGCGACTCTTCCGCGTTCGCTCGATCTCGGCCGGCAATTTGGTCATGCTCTTGGCTGGCGCGTGCTTCATGCCGATGTGGTATTTCCTGTCCCTCTTCATGCAGAACGTCTTGGACTACAGCGCCCTCAAGACCGGACTCGCATTCCTGCCCCACACCGCACTCATCGTCGCTGGCGCTCGCACAGCACCCTGGATCATGAACCACATCGACGGCCGCAGACTCATCCTCATCGCCGCCCTTATCGCCGCCTCCGGTTTCCTCTTGCAGAGTCGCGCCACTCCCGAGAGCGACTACCTTGTCGGCATCCTCGCCCCCGGCATCGCTATCTCGCTCGGTAGTGGACTGCTCAATACTCCCCTCTCCACCGCGGTCGTCTCCGGCGTTGCTGACGAAGACGCGGGCGCAGCATCCGGTCTGATGAACACCACCAAGCAGGTCGGCGGAGCTGCTGGTCTCGCAGCCCTGGTCGCTATCTCCACTACCGAGCTGGGGACACCCGCTGCACTGGCCGGTTCCTACAGCCGGGCATTTCTGGCTATCGCCGTCATCCTCATCGCCACAGCCGCGCTCACCTTTGTCCTGCCTGCCACGAGTGATGCTGTGTCTTGACCACCTGTTACCCCGCTCGTAGAATCAAGAAATCGCAATCTGACTGTAGGGAGCCAAAGCATCGTGAGCACCGCAACGTCAACAACTCCGGTCATGCCGGTCGCAACCCTTCATATCTGAAGGAGCGTGCCCGCCTGAACAGGTGAGATGACGGTTCCACCGGCGGACCGTGGGCGCTCCTTGCCTGCCCACTG
>CAYNTE010000154.1:0-2196 GCA_964399615.1 uncultured Thermomicrobiales bacterium | reverse complement strand
ATTCATCTGCGGACTCGCCGCCGAAAATCCCGGCATCAACTACGTCGGCATCGAGCTCCACATGCGCTCGCTCCACCGCGCTATCGAGATCGCCACTCGCGACCAGCTCGAGAACGTCCGCTTCATCCGCACCGACTTCAAACTCATCGACCCCATCTTGCCCGATGCCTCACTCCAGGCCGTCTACCTCCACTACCCCGACCCCAATCTGCGGCCCAAGCTTCAGAAGCGCCGCATCTTCAATGATGCGTTCCTCGATCAGATGCACCGCGCCTTGGTCTCTGGCGGCCGCATCAGCGTCGTCACCGACCATCCCGATTACTTCCTTGAGATGCTGGAGATCGCCGAGCGCGACCCCCGCTTCCAAAAGACCCACGCCCCGCGCTATCTCACCCGCTACGACCCACCCGTAAAATCTCGCTACCAGCACATCTGGGAAGGTCACCACCTCCCCACCCTCCGCTTCGAGATCCGCAAACGCAAGGCACCGCAACCAACAACGTCCGTAACTGACGACTAACCCACGCCCGCTCCCCCTCTCCTATAGATGGAGAGGGGGACCAATAGTCCAAGAGGTTGCTTTCCCTGCTTCCCACCCGAGCCCCGGTCCCCGGATCCCGACATCCCCGACTCCCGATCTTCGGCTATCATCACCACGACGAAGCTGCCGCATCTAGAAAGCTCAACGCATGTTTCGCTACGACCAGGAAATCCTCACCCATTACCCCACCATCCGCGCTGGCGTCATCCATGTCACCGGACTCGACAACCAGCCCAGTCCGGCCGACCTCGTCGAGGACTACCTGGCCCAGCAACAAGCCACCATCGAACGCCTCGCCCAGACCCCCATCGCCGGCATTCCATCCATCGCCACCTGGCGACGCGTATTCAGCACCTTCGGCGCACGCCCCACCCAATATCGCAATGCCGCCGAAGCCCTCTTGCGCCGGCTCTCCAAGCAAGGCGACATCCCCAACATCAACACCCTCGTCGACCTCGGCAACGTCGTCTCGATCCGCTACGCCATGCCCGTCGCTGTCTTCGATCAGGCCGAGATCGCCCCACCCACCACCGTCCGCTTCGCCACCGGTGATGAGGCATTCACCGACCTCGGCGCGTCTCAATCCATTCACCCGGCTCCTGGAGAAGTCATCTTCGTTGACGCCGACAACATCGTCAGTGCCCGCCGCTGGTGCTGGCGACAGAGCGCCCAATCCGCCACATCCCCCAATACCACCGAAGCGCTCATCACCATCGAAGGCCATCACCCCACCGCCCCCGCAGAGATCGAATCCGCCCTCGCCGACCTCGCACATCTCCTGACCCAATACCAACCCCAAGCCACCTACACCCTCCACCGCCTCTCCCCCGACCACCCCAGCATGACCGCCAACGGAGATGCTTGAAACAAGCACCCCCGGTAGAGACGTGCCGCTGGCACGTCTCAATGTGCAGACGCTCATCCCAAGCATTAAAAGACCACGTCCCCATACCGTCCTGAGCCCTTCGACGGCGCTTAGGATCTCAGGGGACGAGGTCGTCTGGATGGAGGACGATGAGAGCCCCCGACAATCTCCCGAGAGATCCTTCGACAGGCTCAGGATGACAGGGGGATGTGGTCTTCTGGATCGGGACGATGAGGGCTTCCGATGTTCCGCCGGGAATGTGACACCGCCTGTCATCGTTCCCCTCCAGAAGACCACCCCCAATGTCATCCAGAGCGGAGCGCAGCCGAGTCGAAGGATCTCTCACCAAGACTGGCAATCATGACCAACATCCCAAGCCGCCTCGACCTCCCGAGAGATCCTTCGACAGGCTCAGGATGACAGAGGGGCGGGGTCGTGCCACAGGGACGATGAGCGGTGCGGACGATCTTCTGGGGAGGTAACAACTGTTTCGCCGAAGAGGTAACAACGACTGCCATCGTTCGGCCTGACCGACAACACCCATTGTCATCCTGAGCCCTTCGACTGTGCTCAGGACAGGCTCCGCGTAGCGGAGTCGAAGGATCTCTCAGGGAGACTTGTAACCAAGACCAACGTCCCATTCAATTCACGATCTCCTGAGAGATCCTTCGACAGGCTCAGGATGACAAGTAGCGCGGTCGTCTGCTGGGGATGATGAGCGCTTCCGACGATCTCATGAGAGATCCTTCGACAGGCTCAGGATGACAGGGGGGCGTGGTCGTTTGGCTGG
>CAYNTE010000153.1:0-6756 GCA_964399615.1 uncultured Thermomicrobiales bacterium | reverse complement strand
ACCAGTGACCTCACGGATGTGAACCGTGCGCTCTAACCAACTGAGCTACGCGCCCTTGGTATCTAAGTCAGTATAGCATGAGGGGGTCTTGCCACTTCAGCCTGACGCTGCGCCTGAACGCAGGTGTTGGCGTGCTTCGTGGACGGCATAGACGACACGATTCACCGCTCTTCTCAACCCGTGAATCGCCGCCCACTGCTCCTGCTCAGACATCGCCTCAACGGGCATCGGTGGCCGGAGATTTGGTAGCGAGCTCGTCGCCAGCGCCGGGTCGTGGTCGAAGGGACCGCGAGCCGTGTAGTGGTCGGGAATGAGCGCCTTGCAGGCAGCTACAAGCGCACGTGAGAGCCGTAATTGTTCGGCTTCGTTCGAGGACGAACTGAGCCGGTCTACAAGCTGGTTTGCGTCGTCAAGGGCAAGCATCAGTTGCTCGCGTAGCCGGTCCAGCCCAGGAGCATCATCCTCACTCAGCTGCGGAAGAGGAGACCACAATTCCGCGATCGCTTCGACCTCACGCAGCATCTCTCGAACCGGCTCTCTGGGGTCAAGTGGGATGATCGGTTGCGCGACCAGTCGACCAACGACTTCGACGTAAATTTTGCAGTCTCGCGCCAGCAGCATCGGGTCGATCTTGTCGAGCGTGTCCTCTGTCGTATGCCACCACCAACCGAGGCCGCCGTTGCGCGCGCCGGTGCCACTGACAAGCCTTGCCTGATCGGAGAGCTCTCCGGTCAGAGGCTGGTGCGAGACCGACATGAACATCGACGGCAACCCCACGCCCCAGAACGATTGATCTCCTGCTCGGCCATAGCGTTGATACACCAGCTCTTGCCCCGTCTGCCGCGCAATCACCTGCTTGGCAAGCGGGTAGTTCTCCGCCATGGTGTTATCGGAGGTCAAATCCGTCGCTCCGTTGCCACCACTCGAATCGACATTGACATGCGCAACGCAGCGTTCCCGAAGCTCTGACCAGTAGCTATCAACGAACCAGGTCGAGCCCGCGTACCGGCCGTGTGAATGGCCAGACCAGAACGCGAACCGTACGCCGCGCACCAGTGATTCACGATGGCCGGCAAGGATGCGGGCTACCTCGATCATGGTCGCATTCGCGCTCGCGTTATCCATCGCGCCGTAGTGCCATGAGTCGATGTGCCCACTGAAGAGCACATAGTCACGGTCGGTGACGTCCAGATCGGCCAGCAAAATCGGGATCGGCCGCCAGCCGGTGTCTACGGATGCCTCAATCACCGCTGTAACGCTTGACGACGCCAGCTTCTCACGGATCCGCTGAGCAGTTTGTTCATCGACGGACAGGACCGGCACTCTTGGCAAATCCGCGAGGGTATCAAACGTCGGCGAGCCCCAGACACCGGAGACGATCATCTCGTGAATGTGCTCGCCAGAGTTGCAGACTATCGCCGCAACACCTGCTTCAGTGGCGTCGAGCGCCTTCTGCGGCGTGGCTAGCCCCTCGACGAGCGCGAGCTTGCCCGCCGCGCCCGCATTATTCAGCTCGGCCAGCGAGCCGCTACCCGCGTAGACGATATCCCGCTCCAGGCCACCCTCGGGAGTCGACGTCGAGAATGCGTGGGTGATGCATGTGAATTCATCACCATTGACGCTCAGTCGCGCGCTTCCCGGGATGCTGATCAGGCAGGTCGGCGTGTGGAGGGTGACGTCGCAGCCAATCTCTCGCATCACGTCGGCGACGTAATCGAATGCCTTGCGCTCGTCGGTCGATCCGCTGAGGCGTACCCAGCGTGAGATACCAGCTGTCGCCTCCATCAGCCGGTCTGAGTCGACCTCTGCAATCCACTGTCCAACATCTGGATCGCCTGCCATGATCAGCCCTCGTTTACCTACGTCAGCATCCGCCTAGCACTCGGCGATGGCTTCGACTTCCACAAGTGCGCCAGCGGGGAGTGCCGCAATTTGAACGGTAGAACGTGCAGGCCGATTATCACCCATGTACTTGGCGTAAATCTCGTTGAACGCTGCAAAGTTGCCGAGGTCCGAGAGGAAACAGGTGGTCTTGACAATTGCGTCGAACGAGCTGCCGGCCTCTTCAAGAATTGCACCGAGGTTTTGCAGCGCTCGCTCAGTCTGCGCCTCAATTCCACCCTCGACCATCTGACCAGTCTCTGGATCGAGCGGGATCTGCCCAGCGGTGAAGACCAAATTCCCGATCTTGATTGCTTGCGAGTATGGGCCGATCGCGCCCGGCGCCTTGTCCGTTGCAACTACGCTTCGAGCCATGCTGCTTCCTTTCGTTTCATCGATTCGTCCGTGAAAGCGTGCTATTCCAATCCGAATGCCACGCACTCTTATCTAGCATCCTCACGCGCTCGCGGTCAATGGTCGCGGATTCCGGACGAACACCGATTGCCGTCGGGTACACTGAGGGCCAATGGCGTCGGTGAAACGAACCGGTGTGGAGCACGCATGGTTGACCGCGACGCGCTCGTCATCATCGTCAATTACTATGCAGGAAAGCGATTGCTGCGCTGTCTGGATGCTCTTGCCGTGCAACACCGGCCGACTCGTGTCCTGGTCATCGACAATGGCTCGCTGCCAGGAGAATTACGTCAAGCGTTTGAGCTGTTTCCGCAGTTCGACTACTTCCCGCTGCGACGAAATGTCGGTTTTGCCGAGGGCGTCAATATCGCGGTTCAGCGTACATCCGCCAAGTCCATCATTTTGCTCAACCCCGACACTGAACCGCAGCCTGAATTCACCGAGGAGATCCTGCAGCCTCTGAGCCAAGCAGGGATCGCCGCCGTTGCTGGCCGGCTCGTCTTCGAGTCGAATCCAGACGTTATCGCGTCCGCCGGGATCACGATCTTTCGCAACGCGCTCTCGATCGATGCGTACCTGGGCGATCAACAATCTGCACATCTGCAGCCAGAGCCTGTCTTTGGCGCATCCGGAGGCGCAGCGGCATACGCTCGAGACGCGTTCCTTGAGGCCGGCGGTCTCCCAGAGCCGTTCTTTCTGTACCAGGAGGATGTCGACCTCGCGTGGAGGCTCCGTCTGCTCGGCTACAACGCCATCACCGCTCCTCGCGCCATCGTCCACCACGCCTACTCGGCCTCTACGGTTGAAGGCAGTCCGTTGAAACGGCGGCTCAACGCTCGCAACCGGCTCTGGTGCATTGTCAGGTGCATCCCGAATGAGCTGTTGCGGGATATGGCGCCGACCATTGCATGGTACGAGGCACGCGCACTCGCATACGGCATCTTTGGCGATTGGTCGAGCCTGCTCGGACGTATCGAAGGCGGAGCACGGATGATTCCACGACTGATCGAGCGCCGCCAGATTCAGCGCTCGATGCGCATAGATCCGCGAGAATTGGAGCAGTGGCTGAATCCACCGCTTTCGGTCCGGCAGCAGCTCCAACTGCGCAAACTGACGAAGGAGCTCTCGAGCGCCTGACCAGACATTGATCGCAAAGATCGTCAATACTTGAGGCGTCCAATATGTATCGCTCACCAACGTAGGTAAGGACACAACGTGCCAAGAACTTCATCCAAACGACGACTCGTCGCGGGTATGGCTACGGGCGCTGTCATCGGCGCCTGGACAGCCTGGCAAGCTCGCAAACTGCGCTTCGAAGAGCCAGCCACCGATGGCATGATCGACTGGTCACGGGCACGATCGATCGCCCACTCCATGAACCGTGGGCACGCGCTGACGCTCCCTCAACGTGCTCGGCTCGACATGGAATATCGAGAGCTCGTCCAGCGCACGATCCCGCTCGTTTCCAGCTACACCGGCGACCAACTGCCTGGCAGCACGGAGCGCGTCTACGCTTTTGATCGCATCGACTGGATCGATGCCAACATTGCTGCGTTCCAATCGCTCTTCGAGCCGATCGAGCGCCTCGGCGGTGGCGGTGGGTTCCTTTCCGGGCGCGCCGCGGTCGTCTGGAACGGCCTCAACCAGAAGGTATTGAGCGCCGAAATCGGGTTCTTGCTCGGTTATCTCGCCCGGCGTGTCCTCGGGCAATATGACCTGGCACTGTTGGGGCGGGAGCCGATCGAGACGACAGGCAAGCTCTACTTCGTCCACGAGAACATCGCTGGCGTCGAGCGCATGCTAGGCGTGCCGCCCGATCAATTCCGCCTCTGGCTGGCGCTGCACGAGACGACACATGCGTTCGAGTTCGAAGCCCACCCGTGGGTCCGCCAGCATATGAACGAGATGCTCAAGCGCTATATCAGCATGCTGACCGACGATGTTGAATACATGAAGCGCGGAGTCGAGGCTGTCCAGATGTTCTGGGATCGCGCACGCAACTCCTCGCCTAATGGCGGCAGCTGGATCGAGCTCGTTATGAGCGCTGAGCAGCGTGAATTGTTCAATCAGATGCAGGCCACCATGTCGATCATCGAGGGCTACTCAAATCACGTCATGAACGCCGTCGGTCATAAACTCATGCCCGATTACAACCTGATTCGAGCGCGTTTTGAGCAGCGGCAGCTACAACGTACTCCTGCCGAACAGCTCTTCGCCCGCATAACCGGTCTCGACCTTAAGATGGAGCAATACCGATCTGGCGAAGCGTTCGTTGATGCTGTCGTAGCCCAGCGCGGTCACGAATTTGCGCACCGAGTCTGGGACCGGCCCGAGAACCTTCCGACGCTCGACGAGTTGAAGAACCCTGCAAGCTGGATCGCTCGCATCGACGCCAGTCCCGACTCGGCCGAGGAATCGGCATGACGCTCGACCTTGCGGCCATCGCAGGCGACATCGCCGCGCTCGTTCGGCATGTCGATCCAGCGTCCGAGGCGCATCGCTACTCTGCATTGCGCCAGGCATGGGAGAGTCTGGATAGCGACGAAGTCAGCCAGCGGATCGAATCCGGCAAGACGACGTTCCTGGTGCCAGGGGCTTCTGAAGACTACCGTGGTCGAGCGTCGCTACCGCCCCCAATCGATGAGATCACCGTCTGTGCGACCGATGGGTCTTTCGTCCTTCCGAGCCGCCACAGTCCGGCGCGCTACTATCTCATCAACACCGGCGTCGCCAAGATTCACTATGGGCAAGAACCCAGCGCATCGATCACCTCGCATCCCCAGCTCTTCTACCGCGAAGCAGATCTGCTGGTCCCTGATCCTGTCAACCGGATCCCAGTAAACGGCTCGAATATCGGCCCCAAACGTGCTGCTGAGGAGATCATGGCGGCAGCTTCGGCAATCGAACCGGACGACGGGCAGAGTGTCGTACTTCAGGATGGCACGCTGATCCTCTGGATGCTTGAAACGCTTCCAGAGCCAGTCCGCAAGTGGACGCTGCCAGACTTCCTCTACGCGATGGACACGCTGCGTGATGCGAAGATCCCGATTGCCAGCTACATCTCTGCTCCTGGGTCGCGGGAGCTGTTGAATGTTTTGCGGATCGCCGTATGTGACTACCCACCGCGTGGAATGGACGTCAATTGTGATCACTGCCGACGCACGCACCATCGCCAAGGCACCGCTCCGGCGTGCGACATCTTGCCACCTGTCGCCGACCACTACTTGCTACGCGAAATTGCTGGGCTGCAACCCGGTGAGCGGACGGCGCTCTTTGCCAGCCGTTCGACGATCCTTCAACAATATGGCGAGGATCACAAGATCCATTTCTTTTATGTTCACTCCGGGTATGAGATCGGTCGTGTCGAAGTCCCAGCCTGGGTCCAGCGTGACCCAAGGTTGATTGATCTGGTCCACCGCACCATCTACGACCAATGCCAGCTGGGCCGCGGCTACCCGACGGTGCTGCAGGAGGCGCACGAGGCGGCCGTCCTGAACGTTGCCGACCGCCGGCTGATCGAGGATATCGTTGAGCGCGAGCTGGCGGCGATCGGTGTTGTCCTGACGCATACCGGGAAGGACAGTAGCAAGCGTGTCCGCGCCGTCTGAGTCATCAATACGACGCATCGGTGAAGTCGTAGAGACCAACAGTATCGGGTTCTGGGCCGAGAGTGATGAGCTGCACCATCTTCCGCAACTTGGTGAGCTGGTCACCGCGCAATCGGATGACGGGTCAATCGCCGTCGGCGTCGTTGCCTTTGGACAGACGGGGAGCATCGATCCCAGCCGAAGAGCAGTTCGCCGGGGCGGTTCTGGCGTCGACGATGCCGCCGTCTACGCCAAGCACCCGGAACTCGACCACGTTCTCCGCACGACGTTCCAGGTGTTGTACCTGGGATATGTCGCCCAGAACCGGGTCACCTACAATCTGCCGCCGCTTCCAGTGCGCTTGCACTACAGTGTTCGCGAGTGCCCGGAGGACGTTATTCAGCAATTCACGGAGGTGCCAGAGTATCTCTCGTCGATGATCATCCCCCGCAGCGATGTCGATCCGGATTCGCTGCTGATCGCTCACTTGCGCTGGGTGGATCGCACGCTCGATGACCCGGAGCACACCTGGCTGAAGCTGGCATCGAAGCAACTGGCGCGATTGCTGAAGCGTGATTACGACCGGCTATCGGTCCTGCTCGCAGCTCTGGATCCCCAGCCATTCAGATTCTGAGATTTCCGGGACTAGTGCCGGAAATGGCGCTCGCCGGTGAACATCATCGCTATCCCAGCCGCATCAGCAGCGGCAACGCACTCGTCATCGCGAACTGACCCACCCGGCTGGACGACAGCGGTGACACCCGCCGCAGCGGCCTCCTCGATACCATCCGCAAATGGAAAGAAGGCGTCGCTCGCCAGGACACTGCCGGGTGCGCGATCACCGGCCACCTTTGCCGCGATCCGGACGCTCTCG
>CAYNTE010000152.1:0-6819 GCA_964399615.1 uncultured Thermomicrobiales bacterium | reverse complement strand
GCTCGCCAGAGCAGCCAGTCCAGCTCGTGCGCGGCTCGCTGGACCCCGCGCCGCTCCATTGCCAGCCGCAGCTCCTCGACGCCCCAAATGGTGGCGGCCCGGATCTCCACCTCGCGCGGGTCGCCGAAGGGGATCAGCTCGACCCGTTGCAAGGTACGGCTCAGGTGTTCCGAGTAGCGCAAGATTCCAAGTTGACGCAGCATCTGCGGCACTTTGTAGTCGGCAAACGCCGTCAACACGTCGAGGTCACGAAAATCCCCGAGACGCTCTCCGCCGAACGCCCCCACCAGATCCGCGATCAGAATTTGCGCGCGTTTATAGAACATCACCGGCTGGCCATTGTAGGTGCTGACATCTGCGAAGGATGGGAATGCGTCTACGACCAACCGCAACAAGTCCACAGCCGAGCCTTGTGCCGCCTCGATCATCGTGCCGAAGGTACCGCCCCAATCGCGCTCCAGCACCGCGCCGATCTCCTTCAGGTGTGCCAGCCTGGCATCGAAGAGCGGCGGGGGAAGGCAACCCGGTACGCCCGCCAGGACTCGCGCCAGTTCACCGGCCGAGATTCGCGCCAGCGCTGCCGCGTCTCCCATCGGCGCTCCGCGTTCCACAGCTTTGCGCAGCCCTAGCGCCAGCGCCAGGTAGCCGTCGTAGCGAGATCCCTGGTAGCTCACCTGCCAGCGCGGCCGAAACGCCCCAGGTTCCGGCCAAAAGCAGAAGTTCATAGCATCCAGCACCAGAATCAGATTCGCCTGCTCGGCGTCCGAAGCTGACTGCGGGTGCAGATATTGCTCCCACTCTGGCTGCGGCTCGCTCGCTTCAGTCAGCAGACGCTCGGCCGCCTGCTCGACACCACCCTGGTCGATCTGGACGTGACGCGACGCCTCGACCACCCTGCGGGTCGTTTTCAGCACGTTGAGCGGATCACGATCACTCATAGGTCGACTCCGGCGCCCGCCAGGCGAAGTACACCCCAACGATCGTCAACATGATTGCGGTACCTATCAACGACTCCTCAGCTCCAACAAGATCGGCCCCAATGCCCAGCGCCAGCGGCCCAACGATATACCCCGAATCGGCCAGCATGCGATAGAAGCCCATCGCTGCCGCGTTCATCCCGGGCGGAGCCATATCTGCCGCGTAAGCCGACGGCGCCGGGCCAGCGATCCCAGCGGCAGCTGCCCAGGTGATACAGCCCACCATAAACCAGCCGAACGACGTCATCCAGGCAAAGATCAGCATCGAAACGCCCGTGATGATGGTGCTGGGCACGATGACCGTTTTACGGCCGAACCGGTCGACCAGCCAGCCGCTGGGATAGGCGAGCGCCAACCCCACAAAGCTGACCGTGCCAAGTCCCAACCCGATCTGGCCCGCTGAGAGCCCGAGATTCTCCTCGCCCAGCGTTGGGATCAAGGTGAACACCCCACCGGTGCGCGCGAAGAAGACCACGAACGACACGACCGAGATCAACACAAATCCCAGCTCGCCGCGCAACATGCGAGCTTGCACGAGCAGCGGTATCGCGGGTGATTCTTCGAGCCCAGGGTTGGTGCTGATCGAGCGCGTATCGGGTATCTGGAACCAGGCCAACAGCGCCACCAACGCACCCATCGCGGCATAGGCGAAGAACGGCGCGGCCAGCGAGAACTGATCCGCCAGCAATCCACCAGGCACCGGGCCAAAGCCCACCGCGAAGAGGAACGTGCCTGTGTAGATCGACATCATGCGGCCGCGGTTCTGACGCGTCGAGATATCGGCCAGAATAATCTGGCTGCCAGTGATCACCATCGCTGCCCCACCACCAGCGATAAAGCGGCCGATCAGGAAGATCAGAAAATTACCGGTCATCCCGCAAATCAGGTTCCCGCCGACCGAGATCATCCCACCAACCGCCAGTGCGATGTTGCGGCCGTAGCGGTCCGCCACCACGCCTGCCGGCACGTTGAATGCAAAGCGCGCCAGCCCATAGATTGCGATGGTAAGCCCGATGAGTGTGGCCGAGACATCGAACGCCTCAGCATAGAGCGGCACCACCGGCACGATGCTGCCGAAGCCTAATTGGTTCACGAAGATCAAGACACAGACCCAGATGAGGATCGTGTTGTGCCGGTAGGCCCGAGAAATACTGACCGTCAAGCTCGCGCGTTGCTCACCAACGCTCATTGCGCCCTGATTGCTCGCCCTGATTCATGGCTGTGCCCCTCGATACAGAGCGGATCGTAGAGTGTCACGCGTCTTCCGGCAAGAGTCCATCGTCTGCGTAGCGCTCCGCCAGAGCCATGCCTACCTCCCGCATTCGCTTTCGCAGTGGCGCAGGCTGCAGCACTTCAACCTCGGCACCGAGTCGCAGCAGGTCCATCGGCGCTTGCTCCACCGATTCAATCGGAAGCTGTAGCGTTACCCAGCCCTCGGCATCCGGCTCGTTCGACCGCTGCCGCTCCACCGCACTTGCCATCTCCGGGTTGAAGATGTAGCCAGCAAACTCCATCGCCCAGGGTGAAAAGCGCACCACCGCCTCATCGCGGTAGACCCAGCGCTCAAATCGCTCCGACCACTCCTGCCAGTACGAAGCCAGTTCGAACCCCTCCGGCCGCGCAAACGTCTCCGAGTAGACCTGCAACGCCCGCACCCGGCTGACGCGATAGGTCCGCAGCGATCCATCGACCGAGGCAACCAGATACCAGGCACCCGCCTTCAGCACCAACCCCAACGGATCCGCCTCGCGCTCAACCGTCTTCACAGATCGCTCATAGCGCATCCATATCCGCCGGTCCTCCCAGACGGCTCCCGCCAGCGCTTGCAGGTACGGAGTTTCTTCCGGGCGCTGGAACCACATCTGTGCATCCAGGTGTAACCGCTCACGGATCTGCCGGGCGCGCGATCCGAACTCCGGCGGCAAGGCAGCCAGCATCTTGAGCTGGGCGTTGGCCATCGCCTCACTCAGCCCCAGATCAGCCAGCGGCTTACCCATGCCACCCAGCAGCAACGTCTCGGCCTCATCGTGCGTCAAGCCCGTCAGCCGCGTCCGGTATCCCTCGAGCAGCCGGTATCCGCCCGCCACCCCACGCTCGGCATAGACCGGGATGCCGGCAGCGCTTAGCGAATCGATGTCGCGATAGATCGTCCTGACCGAGACCTCAAGCTCTCGCGCCAGGTCGCCCGCGCTGAGCTGACCGCGCGTCTGCAAGAGCATCAAGATTGATAGAAGACGGCTGGCTCGCATGCTTTAGGTTCGCTCCTCAATACATGACAGGGTTTGTCAGGATTGCCTGTCATGCTACCACCACCGGCCAGGTAGAGCCGGAACGCGCCCCGGGGCAATGCAGCCCGCACCACCATGAGAGGAACCTTCATGACCCACCAGGCCAGTGGAACCTTCAAGAACACCGGCTGGGAAGAAAACACCTACGCCGGCGTCGACGAGCAGCGCAAGCTCACCGACGTCAGTGCGACCTTCGCTTACAGCGGCGATATCACCGGCGAGAGCGTCCTCAAATACCTGATGAGCTACAACAGCGACGGCAGCTGCGATTATTTCGGTCTGGAGCGCGTCAGCGGGAAGATCGGTGATCGAGCAGGCAGCTTCACGCTCCACCAACAGGGGCGCTGGACCGGCACCTCGCTGAGCTGTGATCTGAAGATCATTGACGGCTCTGGCGATGGCGATTTGACAGGCATTACCGGTCAAGGTCGCTACACCTGGGATATGAACGCTGAAGCTGGCAACTTCACGATCGACTATGACATCGCGGAAGTCTAAGGATTGATGGAGAACGACAAAGGAGCGCCCGTGTCCAAGAAAGAGATGTTCCAGCGACTGTTTGACTACAACACTGAGAAGGATCGGCAAATTATCGATCTCGCCGAGCAGCTCACCGACGAGCAACTCTTTGCGCCGCAGTCAAACGGGCATCAATCGCTGGCCCAAACGCTGCTCCACCTCGCCACCGTGGAGTGGAGCTGGTCGTTCGGGATTCGCGAGCGCTATCGGCCGACTGAGAACTGGCCGCCGTTTCAGGAGTTCCCCGGCTTCGAGGCCCTCCGCGAGCGGCATGAGCAGGAAACGACGCTCTTCAGGGACTACCTCGACAGCCTCAGCGATGAAGATTTCGACACGGCATTTTCCATGGTCAGGAATACCGGTGAGAGCATGAGCTTCATCCCCTGGGAGCTGATGATGCACCGGCTGCTCCACAGCGCTCAGCATCGCGCCGAGCTTGGCGTCATGCTGACCGAATTTGGCCAATCACCAGGCGATACCGACTACCTCTTCTACATGTTTGAGCACCCGCTGGCGGGCTGAGCTACAGTCCGGCGCAAATCAAAAGACGGCCCCTGACACGGGCCGTCTTTCGTCATGCAGATCTTCGCAAGCCTTCAGGTCGAGGGCACATGCTCCTCGAAGGTATGAATCGCTACCATGGTCAGCTCGTCCATGAAGTCCGTCAGCTCGCTCATCAACCTGCAGGAACCTTCGAGCGTGATCTGCCGGCCCTCGATGTACTGGCAAGCCGCCTGCAACACGGGGCGGCGAATCTGGAACAACCCCTCGATCAAGTCCGAGGCCCGCAGTCCAGCCTCCGCCGAGCGCCGGCCGTGCCGTTCGGCAAGCATCCGGCTCTCTGCCATCACCGCGCCGCGGTTCCCTCGCTCGCAGGCATAGCGTACGCCGAGATCGACGATACGCCGGCCCAGGTCACGCATCTCTGTCCGCCACTGGGGAGTGCAGGACCCTGCCCACGCCAATTCGCTCTCGCGGCGGAGCTCGTCATACTGCTCAAGTGAGAGCTTCGTGAGTTCGCGACGATTGACACGGCCAGCTCCGTTTCCGGCCGCATGCAAGAACGCCCGCAAGTCCTGCTCGCTGTACCGTCGATGCCCTCCGGGCGTGCGCACCACGGGGATTTTTCCACTATCGCTCCAGCGCCGCATCGTTGAGTGATCGACGCCGAGAATCTCACAGGCCGCCGTAATCGAGAGCCAGCGCGGCGTGCCTTTCGGCGCCACATCCTTACTGGTGGAGCCGGACGTTATTCTTTTCCGGCTTGGCACCGAGGGGGTCGATCGATCTCGCCCTCGCTCTCGTTGTGGACCACCCTGTTCCGGCCATGCTGATAATGGAAGCATTACTCCTCCTCGCGATACATCCCGAGAGGCTTCTAAACCTGTTTCAATGTCTGGTAGTCAACCTTCGGCATTGTTTCGCGAGTTCGAATTCTTGTCAAATGCATGTCAAAGCCTGACCCACCACGATTGGAGCGCCACAGGTGAAAGATCAACCGCTACACAGTGTGCAGGCAGAGATTCAGCGCTGGGCCGATCGCAACTGGAACGGCGAGTACTGGCCGCCACTCGCCAATCTCGCCCGCCTCATCGAGGAGACAGGGGAGATTGCCCGGCTCGTCAACCAGCAGGCTGGCCACAAGCGCCGCAAGAGCATCGACGACGGTGGAGAGCTTGCCACTGAATTCGGCGACGCCCTCTTTGCCCTCACCTGCCTGGCAAACAGCCTCGATATCGATCTCCAGGTCGGCTTCGAGCAGGCGCTCGCGAAGTATCAGGCGCGAGACATCGGGGAGGCCGAATGACTACCGGCGATATCATCATCGCCGCGCTCTTCAGCGCCGTCTCGCTGGTTATTCTCTGGATCTATATCCAGCGCGATCGCCCGATCGGCGCGGCTGGCTGGGTCCTGCTTCTCGGCGGTCAGGTTTTTCTCACGCTTGGCGGCGGCGATGCGTTTCCCTGGGGCGGGCTGGCCGGAATCTTCGTATCTCTGGCAGGCGTGCTCTTCGTCTTCGTCGATCTCTGGGTTACGCGAAGGCGTCGCTAGAACGCTAGATCGACTATCACCCAACCAGCCATACACATACAAACCAACAGCAACACGACGACGAGAACCGGGATCAGACACCCCCAGCCACTCGTTCGCGTGACGAAGATGCGGCCCTGTCCGATATACCCACTGGGTTGTTGCTGTCCCGGCTCAATGATCTCCGGCTGATCGCCGCCGACATCAATGATGCGACCTCCGGGACGAATCTCTCCTGGTTCCTGATCACTCACGATCTGCCCTACTTTCCAGGCATCTCAACCTACGGATCCAGTGCCGCAAGGCATATAATAGAAGTGGAGCTTCAATTCATGAAGGGAGAGGATCACATGCCCCAAGAGATCCTCCTGCCGCTTGACCTCGAAGAGGTCTCTCAGTCCGCCATTCCACTTGCGCGGACTATCGCACGGGAGCACAACATCCCGATAACTGCCTTCAGTGTGGTCGAGATGCCCCCCGATCTGGCGTCGTTCCTGGGTGGTAGATCCGGCATCGACGCGCTCATCGAAATGAAAGGCCAAAGAAAGCACGAGCTTGAGCGGGCACTGAGGCAAATCGCCGAGGTGCCGGTGCGCGTCGTCATTGCACACGGAGCTATCGCCGAAGAGATCGTCTTGCAGGCCGACCGGATGCGAGACCCGCTCATCGTCATGGCCAGCCACAGCCGCGGACGTTTCCACGACCTGGCAATCAGCAGCATCCGTGCTCGCGTTGTCCAGGCCGCCAGTTGTCCTGTCCTTGTCTGCCGCCTCGACGAGCCAGACCGCCCGGAGCGCATCCCGACGCAGGTGCGTCGCGTGCTGATCCCGCTTGATGGGTCCGCATTCTCGGCCCGCGCGCTCGCGATCGCCCGTCGCGTCTTCAATTCACCCCTCGTCGAGTTCCGTCTCGTTGGCGCAGCCGACCCCGTCCTCTATCCCGCGGGCATCCAGAGCTCGCCCACTTCCGAACTGGTCCAATCCTATTATCAGAATGCCCAGATG
>CAYNTE010000151.1:2415-6855 GCA_964399615.1 uncultured Thermomicrobiales bacterium | reverse complement strand
GACTACCAGGTGCAGTTCGACGGCAGTGCGGTCTGGAACGGCTACAACCCGGCTGGCAGCTACCGTGACGAGCTTCCACAACCGGGCTCGATTATGGATGGCATCGTCACGCTGATTCCCGTCGATACACCGGTCACGATGCGTTCGCAAGCCACCTTGCAGCAAGTGGATGGTGTCCCGGCGGCTGGCGTCGTGGTGCATGTCTACGCCAACGGTGATTGTCCGGCGGGTGAGGTGCTCTACTCTGGCACGACTGACGCGAACGGCGAGGTCGAGATTCCAGTCGACCCCGGTACCTACAGCGTCGGCACTGATCCGAACAACGATGGCGAAGAGTCGTGCGTCGATGGCATCGTGGTTGAGCCGGGTGACACCAATCTGGATGTCGATTTCACGATCTCCGAGCAAGCCTTGGTCGGAACCGCAGATGTGCTAGTCGATGGCACGCGATGCGACTTACAGGACGATCCGGTGCCATGCGATGCGACAGAGATCGAATCGGCGATCACGGCAGTCTTCATCATTCCGGTGGACAGTCTGAATGTGCTCTGTGCAGATGTGGACTACAGCGTGCCTCCCGCCTTCTCTATGGCGTATGACGGGGGCGAAGACAGTTTCGCGTTGCCGGTCGGCGCGCCGGGCCTCTACTGCGCGATGGCCGATATGGACGGCGACCTTGCCACAATCGACCGGATCTATAGCACCAAGCCGTTCGAGATCACATCCAACGACCCTGATGACGATATCGACGACCATCTCGTACCGCTCGCCACGCTGGATGTGCTGGTCCAGCAGAACTTTGGGGAGTTCGCTCAAGACCCATTCACGCCGCTGAGCGACGCTATTGATGTGGAGGTCGAGATCTTCAGCAGCGCAACGTGTGGTGATGCCAGCAACAGTCTCGGGGTCTTCCACACCAATGCTGACGGCGCGGCTTCGATAACAGACCCGAACGTGAACGCTGACAATGCCATCGTCTCGCTACCGGCTGACGCTGGCGACTACTGTGCCCAGGCTGATCCGAACAACGACGGCATTATGACGACGGTCAGCGGGTCGATTTCACTGGGTGATCCGTCGTATCTGGATACGCCGCAAGATATCGACATCGAGATCATCGAAGACGCGACGCTGCTGGTGGTGAATGTGCAGCTCAATGGTGCTGGTGTTAACGATCCCACGCCAGTGAGCATCTACGCTGGCGCGACGTGCACCGGAACGCCGCTGGCGACGCTGGACTCAGGTCTGTTCTGGCATGGTCCCGACCGCGAACCAACGGAGTGGATCTTCTCCAGTCTGGCCGTCTTCATCGTTGCGCCCGGCGAATACTGCGCCGCAGCGGACCCGAGTGGGGACGGCACCTTCGCGACAGGCACAGATACGGTTGCTGTCAGTGACTCCGACTTCTTCGGCGTAGACATCAACCTCAACGAAAATGCAGGCACGCTGGACGTTGAAGTGACGCTGAACAGTGCCGCACTCACCACCACTACCTCCATCGAAATCTTCAGCGGATCTGGCACGGACGCAGATGGCTGCACCGGCGAATCGCTAGGGACGTTCGATACGGCGGCCGACGGCACCTTCTCGAGATTCGTTGGGGCTGGCGATTACTGCGTCGAGGCCGACCCATCTGATGATGGGGTCGTGGCGTTCGGTACCGGAACGGTCGATCCAGGTGATCCGCCGAACGACGGCGACATCCTGATCAACGAGGATGAAGGCATCTTGAACATCACGGTGACGATCAACGGCCAAAGCTTTCCTGGCGCTGCCAGCGTCGAACTCTTTACCGGAAGTGAGCTTGGCACGGATGGCCTCTGCGCTGGAGAGTCGCGAGGGTTCTTCACCGCCAGTCAAGGATTGGTTGCGACTGAGGTGCCGGCGGGCGACTACTGCGCGCAGTCCGACCCTGATGGGCAAGAAGGCCCAACCGCAGCCACTGGGACGGTTGCTGCTGCGGACCCGAACGATCCAAATGATCCTGAGATCGTGATCGACGAGAGCCGGGGTGTGCTGAACATCAGGGTGACATTGAATGGCGCGAGTTTATCAGGCAGCGTCCCCGTTGAGGTCTTCAGCGGTGGCGTCGGAAGCAACGGTCTCTGTCAGGGAACGCTGGTGACCGAAACCCCGTTGGTTGGCAGCGGCGGCATCGTTGCGACCGAGATCAAGGCCGGAACGTACTGCGCACAGGCTGACCCCAACGACGATGGCACGCCGACGGCTGGAACCGGGACAGTCGAGCCAGCGGATCCCAACGACGCGTCTGCTCCCGATATCACGATCAATGAGACCAGGGGGACGGCCGATATCATCGTTCCGGACATGCTGTGCGCCGAAGACGGGAACAACGATAACCAGCCCGATTCGGCCGAGCGTGCTGCCTGCGGCGATTCCTTCAATCTGGTGGCAACGACCGTCGTGCTGGTGCCGGTAGGGAGCGACGCGAACTGCCTGGAGCAGGACTACTCAACCGGCATCTCAACCGTCTGGGATGAGACCGGAGACGGCAATCCGCTCACCAGCGCGTTTGAGGCAACGGTCCAGGTTGGCTTCTACTGCGCCCAGGCGGACCTCGATGGCATCGACAATGCGGAGAGCCCTGATCTGTTGACCAGCCCGACACCGTTCGAGATCACTGCCGGCGACCCTGAGACGGACAACAATGACGAGACCCTGGCGATGGCGGTGCTCGACGTTCATGCGACCAAAACCGGTGGGCCGTCGGCGAGCATAACTGGCGACCGCATTACGGTGTATTTTGGTGATACGTCAACTGTTTCCTACCCAATCGGTGATCAATGTTCCGCCTACGGTGATCGCGATCCTGATCTGGTTCTCTTTCTCGACGAAAATGGAAACGCTCAAGCGACCGTCCTGCCCCAAACGATGTGCGTTCAGTATCTACAGAACGTGATTGTGGGGACGAATGCATGGGTGGACTACGAGGCGGAAGTCATAACACTCTTGCCTGGTGATCCAGATGACCCACCGGAGAACGCGGATGTTACCTTAAACCTCGCGCTCCAGTTCTTCGAGCCATAAGTCAAGGTAGTTCCCTCCGGAAACGGCAACTTTCTGCCTTTCGGAGGGAACTGCTGCTCGCAATCACTCGCTGAAGGTCTGCCAGATCAGCTCGTTGACGGTGTAGTTGTGCCAGTAGCCGTTCTTGTAGGTTTCGGGGTTGTAGCTCGACAAGAAGGCGATGGCGTAGGCGTAGGGCTGGCCACCGCGGTCGAAGACGACGATCCCGCCGTCGGTCCAGGTGTTGGTCGGCTCATAGAGCACGCCGATCTTGTGATACGCCTGCAGGCCGTCGGGTAGCGGGCCGTGGAATGGACCGTTGAGGAACGGCGTCGCGATGGTCAGCGACCACCAGAAGTAGTCGCGCGTCGACTCCGGCAGCTGCTGCCCAGCCCAGAGATTGGCATACATCGTCACCAAGTCATTGGCGGTCAGGTAGTTCTCGACAATGCCGTGGCTGGCAGCATAGCCGTACTCCTCGCCCCAGTAGCCGGGTGGGTGCGTCATGATCGAATTGGTCGCCCCGAGATCCCACATGATCTGGTTGATGCGCCGCAGCCCAGCGCCGATATCGCCATCCCCAGCCAGCTTGATCAGTGCCTTGGCTGGTGGGTTGGCACTCGGGCCCATCGCGGGGCGCACGAGGTAGTCGACATCGTCAGCGGTGTACTTGCCCGCGGCAATGTCCTGGGCAACCGCGACCATGATCGGCATCTTGACAGAACAGGCAGCCAGCTGCTGGCGGTCGCCATTGATCGAGATGCGTTGCCCGGTCTGCAAATCGAGTACCGCGACGGCGTTCTGGCCGGCCCAGCCATTGACCAGCGGCCGCAGCTGCGCCTCCAGACTGGCGAGATCGGGCGGCGGCGGTCCGGGGCGGTCCGGCGCTGGCGGGGGAGCCTGGTTGACTGCCTCACGCCAGCCGGTGCCATAGCGCCACTCCAGATAGTGCAGGCCGCTGTTGGCGTGTTGCACCTGCCACTCGGCGGGGTAGTCAGGGATATAGGTCAGCACCCGGCGCTCGAAGGCTTGCACCAGCACATCGCGCTCCAGCCCGGCCACGGTCACGCGCGCCCAATACGGCTCGCTGATCGGATAGCCAGTGATCGCGTAAGGGTGGGCATAGAGCGCATCTTCGACAGCCCGGCCCCATTCCCAAACAGTTCCGCGCGCGTTCATGTGCTGCCAGAAGGGCTCGGCGATGGTGTGGTCGAGATTCGGGACGGTGACGCGGTGGCCGGTCGTGATGTTGTAGCGTGCCAAGCTGGGATCGTTGCTGACCGTGCCGTCGCGGGCCAGTCGCTGGGTGACGGTCGAACCTTCGGCCAGTGGCGGATCATCGAGCAGCTGTGTGAAGGTGGCATAGGTCGGACCAGTCATATCGCCGGCATCGCCCGCGACACTGGCCGTTGA